>RFVJ01000085.1 GCA_009928125.1 Betaproteobacteria bacterium | reverse complement strand
TCCATGCATCACAACTGCTATATTGCTGCAGTGCAACAATTTAAGGTGATTTAGCCATGCTCTACCAACTCTACGAAACTCAGCGTTCCATCATGGAGCCTTTTGCAGACTTGGCTCAGGCAGCCGCCAAGATGTACAGCAACCCGCTCAACCCCATGGGCAATTCGCCTTTGGCCCAGCGTGTGTCTGCCGGTTACGAATTGATGCACCGTTTGGGCAAGGACTATGTCAAACCTGAGTTTGGCATTCGCACCGTCCAAGTGGGCAAGGTCGATGTGGCCATTCATGAGCGCATCGAAATTGACAAGCCTTTCTGCGAATTGCGCCGATTCAAACGTTTTTCGGACGATACGCAAACCCTCAGCACCCTCAAAAAACAACCCGCTGTTTTGATCGTTGCACCTTTGTCTGGCCACTACGCCACGCTGCTGCGCGACACCGTCAAAACCATGCTCAAAGACCACAAGGTCTACATCACCGACTGGAAAAATGCCCGCTTGGTTCCTTTGTCCGAAGGCGAATTCCATTTGGACGATTATGTGAACTATGTGCAAGAGTTCATTCGCCACGTGCAAGCTGCGTATGGTAACTGTCATGTGGTCAGCGTGTGTCAGCCCACAGTGCCCGTGTTGGCAGCCGTTTCCTTGATGGCCACGCGCGGCGAGAAAACACCTTTGTCCATGACCATGATGGGCGGCCCCATTGATGCACGCAAATCGCCCACTGCGGTCAACAACTTGGCCATGAACAAGAGCTTTGAGTGGTTTGAAAACAATGTGATCTACAAAGTGCCCAGCAACTTCCCTGGTGCTGGTCGCCGGGTCTATCCTGGTTTCTTGCAGCACACAGGTTTTGTGGCCATGAACCCCGATCGCCACGCCACCAGCCACTACGATTACTTCAAAGACTTGATCAAAGGTGACGACGCCAGCACTGAAGCGCACCGCAAGTTTTATGACGAGTACAACGCTGTGCTCGACATGGACGCCGACTACTATCTGGAAACCATCAAAACAGTTTTCCAAGATTACAGCTTGGTGAACGGCACGTGGCATGTCAAAAACCCACAGGGCAAATCCGAACTGGTTCGGCCGCAAGACATCAGCACCACGGCTCTGCTGACCGTTGAAGGCGAGTTGGACGACATTTCGGGTTCTGGCCAAACGGCCGCAGCGCACGGTTTGTGCAGCAACATCAAAGCCAACCACCGTCAGCATTTGGAAGTGCCTGGCGCAGGTCACTACGGCATCTTCAGTGGACGCCGTTGGCGTGAGGTGGTTTACCCTGCCGTCGTCAAATTCATTTTGGCGCACAACGATGCCAACAGCCCAAAGAAGCGTGCAAGCAAAGCCGCCGCAAAACCGACAGTGAAAGCTGCGGTGAAGCGCACGGTCAAATCTGTGACTTCAAAAGCCGTCGCTCGCAAGAAGTGAGTTCGTTGGCTGATCGCATCAACGATGCGCTGCCGCAAACGCAGTGCACACGATGCGGCTATCCGGATTGCAGGGCGTATGCGCAGGCCATTGCCCATGACAACGCGCCCATCAACCAGTGTCCACCCGGTGGCGCGGCAGGCATTGCCGTCTTAGCTCAGCTGACCCGTCAAGCACCCTTGCCACTTAACCCTGCGCATGGGGTAGAAGCCCCCATGACCGTCGCCGTGATCGATGAGGCTTGGTGCATTGGCTGCACGCTGTGCATCAAGGCCTGCCCGACCGATGCCATCTTGGGCAGCAACAAGGTCATGCACACGGTCATTGAAGCCGCGTGCACGGGCTGCGATCTTTGCTTGCCTGTTTGCCCCGTTGACTGCATTGAAATGGTGCCCATCTCTGGCGACAAGACAGCATGGGCGGCTTGGTCACCCGAATTGGCTGCACAGGCCAGACAACGCTATGAAGCACGTCAGCACCGACTGGTCATTGAAGAACGTGAACAAGCAGCAAGACTAGAAGCCAAAGCTGCCATGAAGCTGGCAGACTTGGCAGCACATACACGGCCCCTGACAGCAGCCTCGGGTTCAAATTCTGATCAAGCTTCAGCCGACAAAGAAATGGCCCGCAAGCGGGCCATCATCGAAGCAGCCATGGCCAAAGCCAAAGCGCGCCAAAAGACTTGAAGGTTCAAGCGTATTGCGCGGCCAATGCGCTAAAGGCTTTGACCACTTCGTTGGGCGCCTGCACCAACTCGATCAACACACCCTCGCCGCCAATGGGCAACTCTTCATTGCCTTTGGGGTGAATGAAGCAGATGTCAAAGCCAGCTGCACCTTTGCGAATGCCGCCTGGCGCAAAGCGCACGCCTTGCGAAGTGAGCCACTCAACGGCCACAGGCAGGTTGTCGATCCACAAACCCACGTGATTCAGCGGTGTTGCGTGAACGGCTGGTTTTTTCTCAGGGTCCATGGGCTGCATCAAGTCCACTTCAACTTTGAAAGGACCCACACCCATCGCGCAAATGTCTTCGTCCACATTTTCGCGGTCACTTCTGTATGTGCCCGTGACTTCCAAACCAAACATGTCCACCCAGAGTTTTTGCAATTTGACTTTGTCAGGCCCGCCAATGGCAATTTGCTGAATGCCCAGAACCTTGAAGGTTGCGCGGCCAAGACCTTTTTCACCACACCGTCGTGCGCCGCAAACAAGATGTTTTCCATCTTCATGGCTTCAATCACCGCCACGCGCTCACCAGCCTGGACTTTCTGACCTGGCGTCACGGCCACATTGACCAACAAGCCAGGCATGGGTGACAGAACAAAACGGCTCATGTCGGGTGGTGTTTTGAAAGGCATCATTTGGTGCAACTCAGCCATGCGGGGCGACACCACCAAGGCTTCAATGCGCGTGCCGTTGTGTTGGATTTGCAATGCCAAAGGATTTTTGGGTGTGCCGCGTTCGACTTGCGAAGTGAAAGGTTTGCCATTGACCGTACCGCTGATGCGCACATCGTTCATGGCTTTCAATGATGTAGTGGTTCTCGCCGACCTTGATGATGGCCTTGCCACTCTGGCCGCGGAACTCGTCCACGTGCACACCGATGTAGCGGTTGTCGCCTTTGGCGCCCAACACAATCACGCTGTAGTCATGGCCAATTTGCACGTCATAGCCTGGCAACTGACCGCTGATGTTGGCGGCACGCTCGCGCGATTTACGGCGAACAAACGCCGCCAAGGCTACCAAGAAATCGGGATCGTCGTGCGGTACATCCTCAGCGCGGAAACCGTGCGCATAATTTTCAGCAATGAAGCCTGTGTTGAAATCGCCCGAAACAAATTTGGGGTGTGCCAACAAAGCCGCTTGGGGAAGGGAATGTTGGAGCTGATGCCGCGAATGACGAAGCCATTCAAAGCCTCGCGCATTTTGGCAATCGCATCGTTGCGGTCGGTGCCATGCACAATCAACTTGGCGATCATGGAGTCGTAGAACATGGGGATCTCGCCACCATCTTGCACGCCAGTGTCCACACGCACACCCAAGAGGTCTTGCGTGTTGGACTGGAACATGGTTTGCACAGGCGTTTGAAAACGCACCAAGCGGCCCGTCGAAGGCAAGAAATTGCGGAAGGGATCTTCGGCGTTGATACGGCACTCAATGGCCCAGCCATTGCGCTTCACGTCGGCTTGTGTGATGGGTAGCTTCTCGCCATGGGCCACACGGATCATCATCTCCACCAAGTCGATGCCCGTGATGGCTTCGGTCACAGGGTGCTCCACCTGCAAGCGGGTGTTCATCTCCAGGAAGTAGAAGCTTTGGTCTTTACCGACCACAAACTCCACCGTGCCCGCAGATTGGTACTTCACCGCTTTGGCCAAGGCCACCGCTTGCTCACCCATGGCTTTGCGTGTGGCATCGCTGATGAAAGGCGATGGTGCTTCTTCAATCACTTTTTGGTGACGGCGCTGAATGGAGCACTCGCGCTCGTTCAAGTAAATCACGTTGCCATGGCTGTCGCCCAACACTTGAATTTCAATGTGACGGGGCTCTTCCACAAACTTCTCAATGAAGACGCGGTCGTCGCCAAAAGAATTACGGGCTTCGTTGCGGCACGACGTGAAACCTTCAAAGGCTTCTTTGTCATTGAAGGCAACGCGCAGACCCTTGCCACCACCGCCGGCAGAGGCTTTGATCATCACGGGGTAGCCAATGCCTTTGGCAATGTCGACAGCCTGCTCGGCGGTATCAATGGCATCGTTGTAGCCCGGAATGGTGTTGACCTTGGCTTCGTTGGCCAATTTTTTGGACGCAATCTTGTCGCCCATGGCCGCAATCGAAAAGTGGCGAGGGCCAATGAAGGCAATGCCTTCGTCTTCACAGCGTTTGGCAAAGGCTTCGTTTTCCGACAAGAAACCGTAGCCAGGGTGAATGGCTTGCGCGCCTGTCGATTTGGCAGCGGCAATGATTTTGTCGGCCACCAAATAAGACTCGCGCGATGGCGCTGGGCCCAAGAGCACGGCCTCATCGGCCAGCATCACATGACGGGCTTCTTTGTCGGCTTCGGAATAAACGGCAACCGTGGCAATGCCCATTTTCTTGGCTGTTGCAATCACTCGGCAGGCAATTTCACCGCGGTTGGCAATCAAAATTTTGGTAAACATATTTTTTCTCCTAATGGCGTCTTCAGTTCAAGCGAGGTCGGTCTGGCCACTTAGAGTGGAATGTTGCCGTGCTTGCGCCATGGGTTTTCTACTTTTTTGTCTTTCAACATCACGAGTGAACGGCAAATGCGTTTGCGTGTTTCGTGCGGTTGAATCACATCGTCAATGAAGCCGCGTGCACCGGCCACGAAGGGGTTGGCAAAGCGGTCTTTGTATTCGGCTTCGCGAGCGGCCAACTTCACGGGGTCGTTTTTGTCTTCGCGGAAAATGATTTCCACGGCGCCTTTGGCACCCATCACCGCAATCTCCGCATTGGGCCACGCAAAGTTGACGTCGCCGCGCAAGTGTTTGGAGGCCATCACGTCGTAGGCACCGCCGTAGGCTTTGCGTGTGATGACGGTGATCTTTGGCACTGTGCACTCTGCATAAGCGTAGAGCAATTTGGCACCGTGCTTGATGATGCCGCCGAACTCTTGTGAGGTGCCTGGCATGAAGCCTGGAACATCCACAAAGGTCACCACGGGAATGCTGAAGGCATCGCAGAAGCGCACGAAGCGCGCTGCTTTGATGGAGCTCTTGATGTCCAAGCAACCGGCCAAAACCAAAGGTTGGTTGGCCACGATGCCCACGGTTTGACCCGCCATGCGGGCAAAACCAATGAGGATGTTTTTGGCGTAGTCGGGTTGAAGTTCAAAGAAGTCGCCATCGTCCACTGTTTTGACGATGAGCTCTTTCATGTCATAAGCTTGGTTGGCGTTCATGGGCACCAAGGTGTCCAGGCTCATGTCTTGACGATCGGTGGGATCACCACTGACGCGCACAGGCGCTTTTTCGCGGTTGTTCAGGGGCAGGTAGTTGTACAAGCGACGCAGCATCAGCAAGGCTTCCACGTCGTTTTCGAACGCCATGTCGGCCACACCGCTCTTGGTGGTGTGGGTCAAAGCGCCACCCAATTCTTCAGCCGTCACTTCTTCATGCGTCACGGTTTTGACCACTTCAGGACCTGTCACGAACATGTACGAGCTGTCTTTCACCATGAAGATGAAATCGGTCATGGCCGGTGAGTACACCGCACCGCCGGCTGAGGGGCCCATGATCATGCTGATTTGAGGAATGACACCGCTGGCCATGACATTGCGTTGAAACACTTCGGCATAACCGCCCAAAGAGGCCACACCTTCTTGAATGCGCGCACCGCCCGAGTCGTTCAAACCAATCACAGGTGCACCCACCTTCATGGCTTGGTCCATGATTTTGCAAATTTTCTCGGCATGCGATTCAGACAAGGCACCCCCAAAGACCGTGAAGTCTTGGCTGTACACAAACACCAAGCGGCCATTGATCATGCCGTAGCCGGTGACCACACCGTCGCCCGGAATCTTGTTGTCTTGCATGCCAAAGTCTGTGCAGCGGTGCTCCACAAACATGTCCCACTCTTCAAAGGTCCCTTCGTCCAGCAACACTTCTAAGCGTTCACGCGCCGTGAGTTTGCCTTTGGCATGTTGTGAGTCAATGCGCTTTTGGCCTCCGCCCAAGCGAGCTGCAGCGCGTTTGTTTTCAAGTTGTTGAATGATGTCTTGCATGATTTACTTTCTTCACTTCAATACGGGATGTTTCATTTCTCAGGAAAACCGGTTGCTTGATAAGCAGCCAGCAGTTGTCTGGCTGCCGTGGATGCGGGCACTTGACCTGAAATCACTTGTTGCGACAGCGCAGGCAACAGTTTTTGCACACTGGCCTGTGCGCGGAAATTGTGTCGACCCCTTGATTGAGCAACGCACTGATCTGCACAACTTGCGGGTGCCAGATTTCTTCATTGTGATGGGCATGGTCGGGGTTGCCGTGCAAACCCAGCAATCGCAGGGCACTGGTAATTTGCGCTTCGGCGCGCGTTGCAGCGGCGTTGTCGATGTCGGCTTTGTTGATCACCACCAAGTCGGCCAACTCCATCACGCCTTTTTTAATGGCTTGCAAATCGTCACCCGCGTTGGGCAATTGCATCAGCACAAACATGTCGGTCATGTTGGCCACCGCCGTTTCGCTCTGCCCTACCCCAACGGTTTCCACGATGACGACGTCGTAGCCTGCAGCTTCACACACCAACATGGCTTCCCGCGTTTTTTCAGCCACGCCGCCCAAGGTGCCACTGGAAGGGCTGGGACGAATGTAGGCTTTTTCGTGCACGCTCAGGTGTTCCATGCGCGTTTTATCGCCCAAGATAGAGCCGCCCGACACCGTGGAGGAAGGATCGATGGCCAACACCGCCACACGATGGCCTTGTGCAATCAGGAACAAACCGAGTGCTTCAATGAATGTCGATTTACCCACGCCTGGCACACCACTGATGCCCAAGCGAAATGACTTGCCTGAGTACGGCAACAACCCCGTGAGCAACTCATCCGCCTGCACACGGTGCGCAGGCAAGGTGGACTCGAGCAAGGTGATGGACTTGGCCATGGCACGGCGCTGTGCCGCAGGCTGGCCCTGCAACACACCTTGCATGAGGTCTTGAGGGGTCAACCGACAGCCTTTTTGATTTGCTCCAGCACATCTTTGGCACTGGCTGGAATCGGTGTGCCTGGACCATAGATGCCCTTCACACCGGCGTCGTACAGGAACTCATAGTCTTGGCGCGGAATGACGCCGCCCACAAACACGATGATGTCGTCAGCGCCTTGCTTCTTCAACTCTGCAATGATGGCGGGCACCAAGGTTTTGTGACCCGCAGCCAAGGTTGAAACACCCACAGCGTGGACGTCGTTTTCAATGGCTTGGCGCGCACATTCCTCAGGTGTTTGGAACAAGGGGCCCATGTCCACATCGAATCCCAAATCGGCAAAGGCAGTGGCCACGACTTTGGCACCCCGATCGTGGCCGTCTTGGCCCAACTTGCTGATCATCACGCGAGGACGACGGCCTTTGGCGTCGGCAAATTCCTTGATTTCTTTTTTCAGTTGATCCCAACCTTCGGCTGAATCGTAAGCAGCAGCGTACACACCCGTCACCTTTTGCGTATCGGCGCGATGGCGCCCAAAAACTTTTTCCAATGCGTCAGACACTTCGCCCACGGTGGCGCGCAAGCGAATGGCTTGAATGCTGAGATCGAGCAAGTTGCCGTGGCCGCTTTTTTCTTCAAACGTTCAATTTGGCCGTCGCGCACTTTGACGTTGTCAATGGCCAAGATGTCGATTGGATCTTCTTTGGCCAGCTTGTATTTGTTCACACCCACAATGACGTCTTTGCCAGAGTCGATGCGGGCTTGCTTTTCTGCTGCAGCCGCCTCAATTTTGAGCTTGGCCCATCCACTGTCCACCGCCTTGGTCATGCCGCCCATGGCCTCCACTTCTTCAATGATGGCCCAGGCTTTGTCGGCCATCTCTTGCGTGAGAGACTCCATCATGTAGCTGCCCGCCCAAGGATCGATCACGTTGGTGATGTGCGTTTCTTCCTGAATGATCAGCTGGGTGTTGCGCGCAATGCGTGAGCTGAACTCGGTGGGCAAGGCAATGGCTTCGTCAAAGCTGTTGGTGTGCAATGACTGCGTGCCCCCAAACACGGCCGCCATGGCTTCAATGGTGGTGCGCACCACGTTGTTGTAGGGGTCTTGCTCGGTGAGCGACCAGCCAGAGGTTTGGCTGTGGGTGCGCAACATGAGGCTCTTGGGGTTCTTGGCATCGAAGCCCTTCATGATGCGACACCAAAGCAAACGTGCGGCACGCATCTTGGCAATTTCCAAATAGAAATTCATGCCCACCGCCCAGAAGAAGGACAAGCGACCTGCAAAGTCGTCCACGTCCATGCCTTTGGCAATGGCGGTTTTGACATACTCTTTGCCATCGGCCAAGGTGAACGCCATCTCGAGGGCTTGATTGGCACCGGCCTCTTGCATGTGATAGCCCGAAATGGAAATTGAGTTGAACTTCGGCATGTTCTTGGCCGTGTACTCAATGATGTCGCCAATGATTTTCATTGAGGGCTCGGGCGGGTAGATGTAGGTGTTGCGCACCATGAACTCTTTCAGAATGTCGTTCTGAATGGTTCCCGACAATTTGTCTTGGCTCACGCCCTGCTCTTCAGCCGCCACCACGTAGCCCGCCAACACGGGCAAGACCGCGCCGTTCATGGTCATGGACACAGACACCTTGTCGAGTGGAATCTGGTCAAACAAAATCTTCATGTCCTCAACCGAGTCGATGGCCACACCGGCTTTGCCCACGTCGCCCGTCACGCGGGGGTGGTCGGAGTCGTAACCACGGTGCGTTGCCAAATCGAAGGCCACAGACACGCCTTGACCGCCAGCGGCCAAAGCCTTGCGATAGAACGCATT
>RFVJ01000084.1 GCA_009928125.1 Betaproteobacteria bacterium | reverse complement strand
CAGGTGATGAAAGACGCGGTGTTGTCGATCGAAGACGCGCGCTTTTACCAACACGGCGGCTTGGACTATTTGGGCTTGATTCGCGCGGGCATTGCCAATTTGGGCAAACGCAAAAGCCAAGGCGCATCCACCATCACCATGCAGGTGGCGCGCAATGTGTACCTCTCAACCGAGAAAACCTACACCCGCAAAATTTATGAAATTTTGCTCACCTTCAAGTTAGAACACCTGCTGACCAAAGATCAGATTCTTGAGATTTACATGAATCAAATCTTCTTGGGCAACCGGGCCTACGGCTTTGCATCAGCCTCCGAAACTTACTTTGGCAAACCCCTGAAAGACATCAGCATTGCAGAAGCCGCCATGTTGGCCGGATTGCCCAAAGCGCCTTCGGCCTACAACCCCATCAGCAACCCCAAGCGTGCACGTTCACGCCAGCTCTACATCATTGAGCGCATGGAAGAAAATGGCTTCATCAGCGCCAAGCAAGCGCAAGAGGCCAAAGCCGAACCCTTGAAAATTCGCGCCAGCAACGACAAAAACCGCATCCATGCAGAGTACGTGGCCGAGACAGTGCGTCAATTGATGTTTGCGCAGTACGGCCAAGAAACTTACACACGCGGTTTGAACGTTTACACCACGCTCCAATCCACAGAACAAAACGCAGCCTACCAAGCGCTGCGCCAAGGCATCATGGATTTTGAGCGCCGCCAGGTGTACCGCGGCCCCGAAAAGTTCATCGACTTGCCCAACACACCCAAAGAAATGGAAGAGGCCATCGACGATGTGTTGGAAGACCATCCCGACAATGGCGATGTGATGTCGGCTGTGGTGCTAGAGGCCACACCCAAAAAGATTGTGGCCGTGCGTCAAAACGCAGAGCAAATCGAAATCACAGGCGAAGGCCTGAAGCCTGCGCAATCGGGTCTCTCCGACAAAGCTGTCAAACGTGGTGCTGTGATCCGTGTGGTGCTGACGCCCAAAGGCACTTGGGAAATTACACAATTGCCCGAAGTGGAAGGTGCCTTCGTGGCCATCAGTCCGCAAGACGGTTCTGTGCGGGCCTTGGTGGGTGGATTTGACTTTGCCAAAAACAAGTTCAACCACGTGATTCAAGCTTGGCGCCAGCCAGGCTCCAGCTTCAAGCCTTTCATTTACTCGGCCGCTTTGGAAAAAGGTTTCACCCCCGCCACCGTGGTCAACGATGCGCCTTTGTTCTTTGATGCTGGTGTCACAGGTGGCCAACCTTGGGAGCCTAAAAACTACGACGGCACCTTTGAGGGGCCGATGACCATTCGCAAAGGACTGGCCAAATCCAAGAACATGATTTCCATTCGCATCTTGCAAGCTGTGGGCACCCGCAATGCGCAAGAGTGGGTCACCAAATTTGGTTTTGAAGAAGACAAACATCCCGCCTACCTCACCATGGCTTTGGGTGCGGGCTCTGTCACCCCCATGCAAATGGCCACAGGTTATGCGGTGTTTGCCAACGGCGGCATGCGCGTGCAGCCGCACATGATCACCCGCGTCACCGACCACAAAGGCAAAATTTTGGTCGACAGCCCGCCGGTGCCCGTCGACGAAAACAACCGCGCCATCTCTGCTCGCAATGCGTTTGTCATGACCAGTTTGCTGCAAGAGGTCACCCGCTCGGGCACCGCAGCCAAAGCCCGAGTGGCTTTGAAACGGGATGACATCTACGGCAAAACCGGTACCACCAACGACTCCATGGACGCTTGGTTTGCAGGCTACCACCGCAACTTGGCCGCCGTGGTCTGGATTGGCTACGACACACCCCGCAAGTTGGGTGACCGTGAAACCGGGGGTGGTTTGAGCTTGCCGGTCTGGATCAGTTTCATGGAAACCGCCCTCAAAACATTGCCCGTCTCAGATGCGATTGCGCCTGAGGGCGTTCTGCACATCAATGGTGAATGGTATTTTGAAGAATACGCCAAAGGCGGTGGTGTCACCAGTTTGGGACTTGGCAACGACAAAGGCGGTGCGCTGCCTGAAGCTGACGAGCGCAAGAAAATCTTAGATTTGTTTCGCAACTGATCAGCGGCGAGCCCGCTGCGAGTCAGAAACGCAGTTGCACACCCGACTGCGCCGTGGCAAAGCGCGAGAGGTTTTCAAAGAACTCGCCTTGTCCTTTGGTGTCTTGCCACTGCCCCTCTTTGAACTTGTAATGGTAGCCACCCGACTTGGCAGCCAGCCACACCTCATGCAAGGGCTTTTGCAAATTCACAATGATTTGGCTGCGGTTACTGAACGTGAGGGTGATCATGCCGCCCACCCTTTGGTTGTCGATGTCGGCATCGGTCTCGTCATTGATGCGATCGCAACTGCCCTCAATGCGTGACAAAAGGCGTTCAGCGGTGTCCAGAAATTCGAGGTCGGTCATTACAATCCGTCACATGTTCAAAGTTTTGAGAATTTTAGTCATTGCCCAAACCCTTGGGGTTTGTGCGGTGGCTTTGAGCGCTTGCGGCCAAAAAGGCCCCTTGGTCCATCCCCAAGACCCCTTGGCGGCAGACCGCGCCACCTTGCTTCAAACTTTGATCCCTCAGACATCTTCCAAAACTGAACCATGACAGCCAACGCACTTCCCGGTCAACCTCACATTGCTTACCAAGGCGCGTCCTTGCACATGGAAGGCGTGGCCATGACCGATGTGGTCGCTCAATTTGGCACCCCCGTGTTTGCTTATTCGAAAGCGTCCATGTTGTCTGCCTTGGCCGCTTACCAGCGCGGTTTTGCGGGTCGCAAAGCGCAAATTTGCTACGCCATGAAAGCCAATTCCAACTTGGCCATCTTGCAAGTGTTTGCCCAAGCCGGTTGTGGCTTTGACATTGTCTCGGGTGGCGAATTGGCGCGTGTTTTGGCTGCTGGCGGTGAACCCGCCAAAATCATTTTTTCGGGCGTAGGCAAAACACGCGACGAAATGAAGCAGGCTTTGCAAATTGGCATTGGGTGCTTCAACGTGGAAAGTGATGCAGAGCTTGAAGTTTTGAACGAGGTGGCCTTGTCACTCAACACGCGCGCACCGGTCAGCCTGCGTGTCAATCCCAACGTCGACCCCAAAACCCACCCTTACATTTCCACCGGTTTGAAGGGCAACAAGTTTGGTGTGGCGCACGAACATGCACTCCAAACTTATCAGCGCGCTGCAGCCCTGCCTGGTTTGAAAGTGGTGGGCATTGACTGCCACATTGGCTCGCAAATTACCGAAGCCACGCCGTACCTCGATGCCATGGACCGCATCTTGGATTTGGTGGCCGAAGTGGAGGCTGCAGGCATTCCCATCCACCACATCGACTTTGGTGGCGGCTTGGGCATCAACTACAACGGCGATACACCGCCAGCCGCCGATCAACTGTGGCACCAGTTGTTGGCCAAGCTCGATGCACGCGGCTACGGCGATCGTCAGTTGATGATCGAGCCGGGGCGCTCCTTGGTCGGCAATGCTGGTGTCTGTCTAACCGACGTGGTGTTCATGAAGCCCGGCGAGCAAAAAAACTTTTGCATCATTGACGCGGCCATGAACGATTTGCCACGTCCTGCCATGTACCAAGCTTTCCACCACATCGTGCCTGTGACACCGCGGTCTGGCGCGACCACCTTGGTGGACGTGGTGGGCCCTGTGTGCGAAAGCGGCGATTGGATTGGCCGTGACCGTGAATTGAATGTTCAAGCCGGCGACACCCTGGCGGTGTTGTCAGCTGGGGCGTACTGCATGAGCATGGCCAGCAACTACAACACCCGTGGCCGCGCGGCCGAGGTGCTGATCGATGGCAAGGCTGTGCATTTGATCCGCGAGCGGGAAACGCCTCAAGACACCTTCCAAAGCGAACGCTTGGTGAAGTGAAACACGCGAAAGCCCAGAAGCACGCCTAAGATACCGGCGTAGAGCCATACCTCGTCAAAATTCCTTTTGGTGGCGCGCATCCAAAAAAAATGCAGAATGGCCAGCACGGCGATGCCATACACCGCTCGGTGCAATTGACGCCAACGCTTGGCACCCAGGGCCTTGACCGCAGCATTGAAGGAGGTTGCGGCCAAGGCGGTCAACAACAACATGCCAGCCACACCCACCGCAATGAACGGGCGTTTGACGATGTCTTGGGCAATCTCATCCCACGCCCATGACATGTCCAACAGGCTGTAACACAGCGCATGAATGCAGGCATAGAAAAAAGTCAGCAGCCCCAAGCTGCGCCTGAACAACAGCCACTCTGGCCATTGGGTGAGGATGCGCAAAGGCGTGATCAGCAGCGTGATGCACAAAAACCGCAGCGTCAAATCACCGCTGGCGCGAATCAAATACTCTGCCGGATTGGGGCCCAAATTGTTGAAGTAGACACCGGCGCACAAGTAGGCAAACGGCACCAAGGACAGCAAGACCAACACCCACTTGGCCTGAGGCTGGCGCAAGCGGTTTCGCAACATCAGAAGTTCTTGACCAAGTCCATACCGGCATACAGCGAAGCCACTTGGGCTTCGTAGCCATTGAACATGAGGGTCTTGCGTTTCTTGTCGAGCAAGCCCCCTTCGCCGATGCGGCGCTCGGAGGCTTGGCTCCAACGTGGATGGTCGACCTTGGGGTTGACGTTGGAATAGAAACCGTATTCTTGCGGCGCCGCTTTCTCCCATGAGACCACGGGTTGCTTTTCAACGAAGCGAATTTTGACAATGCTCTTGCCGCTTTTGAAACCGTACTTCCATGGCACCACCAAACGCACAGGCGCACCATTTTGTTTGGGCAAGACCTCACCGTACATGCCAAAGGTCAGCAGTGTGAGAGGGTGCATGGCTTCGTCCATGCGCAGGCCTTCTACATACGGCCAGTCCAAATAGCCACCCCGCAGGCCCGGCATGGTTTGCGGGTCGGCCTGCGTGATGAACTCGACATACTTGGCACTGGGCAAAGGTTCAACACGGCGGATCAAATCGGACATGGAATACCCCATCCACGGGATGACCATGGACCAACCCTCGACGCAACGCAAGCGGTAAATGCGCTCTTGCATGGCGCCCCACTTCATGACGTCTTCCAAGTTGTAACGGGTGGGCTTTTTCACCAAACCTTCCACTTCGATCGACCAAGGCGATGTTTTGAGCGTGTGCGCTTTGCGCGCGGGATCGGATTTGTCCGTCCCAAATTCATAAAAGTTGTTGTAAGTGGTAGCGTCTTGTTGAGACGTTAATTTTTCCATGGTCATGGCGCCTTGAATTTGCGACTGGGTGGCAGGCAAGGCCGCCAGCTTGGCCGCAACGCCGCCGCCCTGCGCAAAAGCTTCGCGCTGCGCCCAGCCCGACAAGCCAGCCGCCGCTGCACCTGCCGTCCATTGGCGCAGCAATTGGCGACGGGTGGCATAAGCCTCAGGCGAGGTGATTTCGCTGCTGAGGGGATGGATGAAGCCATCTTGGTGAGTTCGGATGAGCATGGTGGACTTTCAGTGTGTGAATGTCATTGGAAAACTTCAGGCAAAACCCCGTGAAAGCAAGGGTTAAAACGCCCCAAACGGCCCCTGTCTCGGCCAAAAAAAATGGGCCCAACAGGCCCATTTTGCAGCTTGACGGCCAACAGGCCGTCAAACCTGGTGATCAACGCAAACCAGCAATGTAGTCTGACACTGCTTTGATTTCGCGGTCGTTCATCTTGGCTGCAACTTGTGTCATTTGCACGCTGTTTTTGCGCACACCGTCACGGAATTGTGTCAACTGGCTGACCGTGTAGTCGGCGTGTTGGCCAGACAAGCGGGGGTACTGGGCTGGCATGCCAGAACCGTTGGGGCCGTGGCAACCCGCACAGGCTGCAATTTGGCGATCGGCAATGCCACCACGGTAAATCTTTTCACCCAAGCCCACTGTTTCTTTTTCTTTGGCAAAGCCAGGCGATGCGGTCTTGCTGGCCACGAAATACGCCACGTTGCGCATGTCTTCAGGGCTCAATTGGGCTGCGAACCCCATCATGACGGGGTTGGCACGCTTGCCTGATTTGAACTCTTGCAATTGCTTCAAGATGTACTCAGGGTGCTGCTGGGCCAACTTGGGGTTGGCGGGAATCATGGAATTGCCATCGGCTGCATGGCAAGCAGCACAGACACCGGCCACAATGGCCTCGCCTTTGGCCAGATCGGGCTTGGCGGCTTTGGGGGCCGCTTCGCTGGCAACAACAGAGCCAACCATCAAAACTGATGCGAAGGCGGCGAACAAAAATTTAGTCATTGACTTCATGGACGACATCCGAAATAGTGGGCGCTAAGCCATCACCCCCATGGGTTGGATGCACACAGCCCGGTTTCTCACCACGGCCGCCGAACTGTTCCACTTGCCCGAACTCGATGTCCCTGAAATTGCCTTTGTGGGCCGCTCCAACGCGGGCAAATCAACCTGCATCAACACCTTAACCCAGCAAAAACAGTTGGCGTTTGCTTCCAAAAAGCCTGGTCGAACCCAACACATCAACCTGTTTGCGCTGGGCAAACAAGGCGTTTTGGCCGATTTACCGGGCTATGGCTATGCAGCGGTCCCCAAGCAAGACAAGCTACGCTGGCAAAAAGTGATGGCCAACTACCTGGTCACCCGCGAAAACCTCAAGGGCATCGTACTCTTGTGTGACCCCCG
Source organism: Betaproteobacteria bacterium (assembly GCA_009928125.1). Taxonomy (GTDB): domain Bacteria; phylum Pseudomonadota; class Gammaproteobacteria; order Burkholderiales; family Burkholderiaceae_C; genus Limnohabitans_A. The sequence continues at coordinate 2,348 of RFVJ01000084.1, read as the reverse complement.
CTTGGGCATGACCGAGTTGGACGAGGTGTTGCTGGAAGTCATTCGTCCCCGCGTCGAGGAAGGCCTGAACTTTTTGGTGTTGCTCACCAAATCGGACAAGCTAACCCGCTCTGAAGGCGCCAAAGCTTTGTCCATTGCCAAACTGCAAGCCGGTGGCGGTCAAGCCAAACTGTTTTCTGCACTCAAGAAACAAGGCGTGGAGGATTTGGCGCAACTGATGTGGGATTGGACACACACCGATGATTGAAACCTGGCAACAAGACCTGCCGCATGGCATTCAATTGAGTTGCCGCGCAGCGGGCGCCAAAGGCCAACCTGTGCTGTTGTTTTTGCACGGTTTTCCCGAAGCGGCGTTTGTGTGGGACGAGATGCTGCTGCATTTTTCCAAACCCGAAAACGGCGGCTATCGATGTATCGCGCCCAATTTACGCGGCTATGAAAAATCCAGTCAACCCACGGATGTGGCGTCTTACCGCGCCAAATTCTTGGTGCAAGACATTGCAGCCCTCATTCAAATTGAAGCGGGTGCAGCGCCCTTGAAAGCCTTGGTGGCGCACGATTGGGGCGGCGGTGTGGCTTGGAACTTGGCCAACCAATTGCCGCAATTGATGCACAAGTTGGTGATCATCAACTCACCGCATCCAGGCACCTTCTTGCGCGACTTGAAAAGCAATCCTGCGCAAATTGCGGCCAGCGCGTACATGAACTATTTCTGTGAGCCGCAAGCAGCTGCAGAACTCAGTGCCAATGAATTTGAAGTGTTGTTTGGATTTTTAGCCAAAGGCGTCAAGCCCACTTGGCTCACGCCCGAAGTCAAAGCACACTACCGCGCCGCGTGGTCTTGCGGCCTGCAAGGCGGCCTCAACTATTACTGCGCCTCGCCCTTAAAGCCCAACAAGCCTGGTGAGAACACGCTGCAAAATTTGGAATTGCCCAACAGCATGTTGCGCATCAATGTGCCCACTTTGCTACTGTGGGGTTTGAAAGATGTGGCTTTGTTGCCCAGCCTGAATGAAGGCCTGGCCGAGTACATTCCCCAACTCACCTACGTGCCCATCGAAGAGGGCTCGCATTGGGTGGTGCATGAGCACCCCCACATCGTTCAGCGAGAAATCTCGGCCTTCTTGTAAACAGCCGGCTCGCCCTCGGGGCGCGTTTTAAATCGTTTGTGCACCCAGTAGTACTGGTCGGGTGTGCGTTCAATGGCTTTGGCCAATTCATCGTTCATGCGCTGTGTGTCCGCTTGAACATCGGCGGTCGGAAAGTCTGACCACATCTCGGACACTTCCATCTCATAACCTTGCGGCGTCATGCGCGTCACCAAACTCATGACCGGTGCACGGCCCAGTCTGGCAAAGCGTGACAGTGAAGGCACGGTGGCCGCAGGCACGCCCATGAAAGACACAAAGACAGACTCTTCAGGCCCAAAGTCCATGTCGGGCGAGAGATGCAGCATCTCGCCGTGTCGCAAACCACTCATGATGTGCTTGACACCTTCGTGGCGGAAATAAGGTTTCACATTGCCCGTTCTTTGACGGCCTTGGTTGACCCACGCATCCATCACCTTGTTGTGTTGCGGCACAAAAATAAAGGCCACAGGCTTGCTGGCTTTCAAGGTCAAGGCCAAGCCACCTGCGTCCAGGCCGACAAAGTGCGGCGCAAACACAATCTTGGGACCCTCTTGCGCCAACTGCGCCATGGCCAAGTCTGAACCGACCCACCTCAAACGCTGTTCAACCAAGCGCAAAGGTGCGTGCCACAACCACGCACGATCGAGCAGGGATTGGGCAAACTGCACAAAATGCGCACGCGCCAAATGGTGAATCTGCAGGCAGTGGCCAGTGCGACAAAAACCGCATCAACGCAATGAACAGGACGCTCATGCGTGCGGCTCCTGCCGTGGTTGTTTGTAACGGGCGTAGCCCCACAAATACTGTTCGGGACGCGTCAAAATCAAACGCTCCATGGCTTGGTTGATTTGAAGCACCACAGCGTCGACGTCGCTTGCCAATTCATCTTGCAACACGCTGGCATGGATGCGATAGCCGCGCCCCCAAGACAAGCGCTCGCCCCAGACCAAAACCACCTTGGCACCTGTTTGCAAGGCCAAGCGCGCGGCCAAGGTCATGGTGTAAGCAGGCTTGCCAAAGAAGGGCACCCATTGGCCCATACCTTCGGGGGGTACTTGATCGGGCAGCAAACCCACCGATCGACCTGCGCGCAAAGCCTTGATCATTTGCCGGACACCCGCCAAGGTGGTGGGCGCTGTTTCAAGCCCGGGTCGGGCACGCGAAGCTTCCATGACTTGGGCCAAGCCCTTTTGGCGAGACGGGCGAAACAGCACCGTC
>RFVJ01000083.1 GCA_009928125.1 Betaproteobacteria bacterium | reverse complement strand
GCCCGTGCTGGATTCTTGAAAGTACCGGTCTGCACTGCCTTGCTGCATGGCGCCAATGCTGCCCATGCCTCGGTAACTCTTGTAACTTCTGCCTTGGTACAAAATCACTTCACCTGGCGCTTCTTCAGTTCCGGCAAACATGCCGCCCATCATGACAGTGCTGGCCCCTGCCGCAATCGCTTTGGCAATGTCACCGCTGTAACGAATGCCACCGTCTGCAATCAGGGGCACACCTGTACCTTGCAAGGCTGTGGCGACGTTGTCGATGGCCATCACTTGAGGCACACCCACACCCGCCACAATGCGTGTGGTGCAAATCGAGCCAGGGCCAATGCCCACCTTGACGGCATCTGCACCCGCTTCAACCAATGCCAAAGCCGCAGCACCGGTGGCAATGTTGCCGCCGATGACTTCAATTTGCGGGTAGTTTTTCTTCACCCAACGCACACGCTCGATCACGCCTTGACTGTGTCCGTGCGCAGTGTCAACCACAATGGCGTCCACACCGGCTTTGACCAAGGCTTCAACGCGAGCCTCTGTGCCATCACCCACCCCAACGGCCGCACCGACCAACAAACGACCCGATGCATCACGGGCGGCCAAGGGAAAGTTCAGCTGCTTGGTGATGTCCTTGACCGTGATCAAGCCTTTGAGTTCAAAGGCATCGTTGACCACCAACAGGCGTTCCAATTTGTATTTGTTCAAAAGCGCTTTGGCTTCTTCTGGTGTGGTGCCTTCGGGCACGGTGATCAAGCGTTCCCGTTGGGTCATGATCTCGCTCACAGGCTGGTCGTAGCGGGTTTCAAAACGCATGTCACGTCCCGTCACAATGCCTACCACTTTGCCGCCTTCACAAACGGGGAAGCCAGACACACCCAGCTCCTCGGACAAGGCCATGACCTGACGGACTTTGGTTTCGGGGGTGATGACAACCGGGTCGCGCAAAACGCCTGACTCATAGCGCTTCACCTTGGCAACTTGGGCGGCCTGTTCCTGTGGTGTGAGGTTTTTGTGAACGATGCCAATGCCACCTTCTTGGGCAATGGCGATGGCCAAACGTGCTTCCGTGACTGTGTCCATGGCCGCAGAGACCAAAGGCAGGTTCAGTCGAAGGTTGCGTGTGAATTGGGTGGCCAGAGAAGTGTCCTTGGGCAGGACTTGGGAGTAGGCAGGCACCAACAACACATCGTCGAAGGTGAGGGCTTTACCGAGCAGGCGCATAAGGGAGGGCTCCAAAAAAAGGATTGTACCCTCGTCAAAGCGGGCTTTGAAGCCCAAGTGGAGGCTTCAATACCCCGCAACAGCCCCCGCACGTCGTCGCGCGAAAAGTCCTGTTCTGCCCTTGCCTTGACGTTTAAATCGCTGTTTTCGGGCTAATTTGGGGTCAACCTGCAACGCGCGGTAGATTTCAAGTCGATCCCCATCCTTCAACAGCTGATGAGGGTGGGCCAAGCGGCCCCAAATCCCCTGCTTGGCAAGCATTTCGGGGGGATGTTGCATGGTGCCTAGGTAGGCGTTCCATTCAGATGTTGAGTGAACTGCCGCAAGCGCGTCTTTGACAGTGCTGCCTTCAGGCAAGGACAGGTGGATTTGCACCACCTGCCTGGGTGCAGGGCTGAACAGGCAATCAATGTGAATCATGCATCAGCGCCATAGATTTGTTCTGCTCGTTTGACAAAGGCGTCCACCAAGGTCGCGGCAATTTTGTCAAAGACGGGGCCCACCACAGCTGCCAAAGTGGCGCTGGAAAAGCCGTATTCCAAAGTCAGTGTGACCTTGCAGGCACGTTCAGATGAGTCGCCGACGGGGTCAAATGACCATGTGCCATCCAGGTTTGAAAACGGGCCTTTGACCAGTTTCATTCGAACTTCGCGGTTTTCAATGTGGGTGTTGTGGGTCACAAAAATTTGTTTGACTCCCGCCATGCCGATGCCAACTTCGGCATCCATCTCTGAACCTTGAACATCCAACACCTTGGAGTGATTGCACCATGGCAAAAAATGCATGTACTGATCGACATCGGTGACCAGTCGAAACATTTCCTCTGGCGAGTACCAGATTAAAACGGATTTGATCAGTTTCTTCATACAATAAGGATTCTGAGACGCATTGTAATTTCTCTAAGCCACGCCTTGCCAAATCTGGCGCAAAATCAAGCGTCCAAACAAGACAAGCATTCGCCCTCCTCCGATCATTGACATGGCCACGCCTCCCTCAAAAAACAAAGGACCTGGCAAATCAGGTCTCATTGCCGAAAACAAAAAAGCAGCCTTCAACTACTTTTTTGAAGAAAGGCATGAGTGCGGCATGGTCTTGGAGGGCTGGGAAGTGAAAGCCGCTCGCGAAGGCAAAGTGCAACTCACCGATGGCTATGTGGTCATTCGCAACAGAGAGATGTTCATCATTGGTTGCTTGATCAATCCCCTCAAAACGGCCTCAACCCACGTCAATCCAGAAGCCGCACGCACCCGCAAGTTGTTGCTCAAACGAGATGAAATTGACCGTCTCACCGGCAAGGTTGAGCAAAAAGGTTTTACCTTGGTGCCCATCAATCTGCATTGGAAGGCTGGCTTCATCAAGTGTGAAGTTGCCCTTGCCAAGGGCAAGGCAGAGCACGACAAACGCGACACCATCAAAGACCGCGAAGGCAAGCGGGAGGTCGAGCGCGCCATGAAAAGTCGCCACCGCTAAGGGTGGCAACTTGAACTAAGCAAGGTGGCGCAGGGGGTGCGTCTCTGGGCGCCAAGGACTCTCAAAAAACGCAGGCCATTCATGGGGTGCGACCTCGCCCAAATGCCCGTGAGCCCACTGGGGTTGATGGTCTTTGTCGATGGCCAAGGCCCGAATGCCTTCTACGGTTTCGCTGCGTTCCCGCAAGTGGAAGCAATGGTGAACCAAATCACGTTCCATGCGCAAGTCTTCGGCCAAGCTCATGTTGCGTGCTTTGCGAATTTGCGCCAACACCACATGCACCATCAAAGGGGATGCTTGAGTCAAACGGGCCAAGGTTTGTTGAGCCCATTCAGAAGGGTCTTGCGTCAATGCGAGGCTGATTTCCAAAGGTGACGACAAGGCAAAAATTTGATCAATCTGAGCTTTGTTGGGAAATGGGGCATTGTCCAATGGGGTGAATTGGCTTTGAATCCATCGCTCCACCGCCTCGCCTGTTTCAAAAGGCGTGCTCAACAGGGTGTTCCAAAGCACAGGCAAGCGGTGGACTTCAATCAAGCCATCTGCCAAACCTGCTTGGATGGCCTGTTGGCCATTGATCTTTTGGCCAGTGAGGCCCAAGTACTCGCCAATGCGGCCTGGACAGCGACTTAAGAAATAACCGCCACCCACATCAGGGAACAATCCAATGTGCGTTTCTGGCATGGCCATTTGAGTTTTGTCCGTCACGATGCGCACACTGGCACCTTGGCTGATGCCCATGCCGCCACCCATCACAACGCCATCCATGAAAGCAATGTAAGGCTTGGGATAGGTGTGAATCAAATGATTCAATGCATATTCTTCAGTGAAGAAATCTGCCAGACGGGTGTCACCCGCCAACGCTGCTTCGTGAAAGAAGCGAATGTCACCACCGGCACAAAAGTGTCCGAAGGGACTCTCTTTGCCATGACCGCGCACCAGCACCGCCAGCACTTGTGGGTTGTTTTGAAATTCTGTCAAAGCGCTCGTCAAGTCACGGACCATGTCGAGCGACAAAGCATTCAATGCTTTGGGACGGTTGAGTGTGAGGCACCCTACTCGGCCCGAAATTTCTTTGATGATCAAAGAACTGGCGTTGCCAGCATTCATGTCAGACATTGCGTTGTCTCCATCCAAACCATTCATTCCCAAAGAGTGCAGCAATCACCATGCTGCCTCCCACCAACACACTCAAATGCGGTTCTTCATTGGCGCCCCACCAAGCCAAAGCAATGCCAAAAATAACCTCCAGCAAAGCCAGCAAGGACACCTCGGGTGCTTTCAAGGATCTGGCGCAAATAACCGACAAGGTGCAAGGGATGGCCAATTGGACGAAACCCAGCAATGCCAGCAAGCCCACATCATGCGCACTGGTTTGCAAGGGCCAAGCCAAAGGCAAAGTCAACAATGTCGACAGCACGGCCCCTAACAAAACGGAGGGCACCAAGTCAATGGACATGCCTTGCGACTGACTTTTCTGCGTCAAGTTCCACTGAGTAGCGCCTGCAAGTGGAACACACAATGCCACAGCAGCGCCCAGAAGAAAATTGGGGTCGCCCAGTTGCAATTGACTCACAAACATCAAAGCAATGCCTGCGCCTGCAACGGCGATGGCCATCCAAGTTCTTATGGGCAATGTGTGAGAGAGGAAAAGCCAAGAACCCAACGCTGTGAGCAAGGGACCACAAGCCATGGTGATCAAGACGTTGGCCACAGCTGTCAGGGTCAAGGCCATCATGAATGCCGTGAACATGATGCTCCAGCACAATCCTGAGAGCCAGAAAAAGGGGCTGCGCCAAGGCAGTCTTTTCCAAACACTGACACCTTGCCAAACGCTAAGAATCAGTACCAAACCCAGGACTGTGAAGGCGCTGCGCCAAAAGGTAATTTCAAAGCCTCGAGCGCTCTCCAAATGTCTTGAAACCACGCCAGCGATAGACCACAAAGCGGTCACGAGCACCATCAAGGCAACTGCGTGACCGTGTTGAAGTTTGAGCACTTTGGGTGCTGAGGTGGCTTGTCGAAATGATCGCTGATTAAGCGCGACCCGCTTTTTTACGCTCGTGCTCTTTCAAGAAGCGTTTGCGCAGACGGACACTCTTTGGTGTGATTTCTACCAATTCATCATCGTCAATGAATTCGACGCCGTATTCCAATGTCAAGTCAATGGGCGGTGTGATTTTGACGGCGTCTTCTTTGCCAGAAACGCGGAAGTTGGTCAGTTGCTTGGTGCGAGTTGCATTGACCACCAAGTCATTGTCACGGCTGTGGATACCCACAATCATGCCTTCGTACACCGGATCGTTGGCCTTGACAAACATGCGACCACGGTCGTCCAACTTGCCCAGTGCGTAGGTGAAGATTTCACCGTCGTCCATGGAAATCAGAACGCCATTTTTACGGCCACCGATTTCGCCTTTGTGAGGTTCGTAGCTGTCAAAGATGTTGGAAATCAATCCAGAGCCCCGTGTCAAATTCAAGAACTCGTTGGTGAAACCAATCAAGCCACGTGCAGGAATGCGGTACTCCAATCGGACACGGCCACGTCCATCGGGTTCCATGTTGACCAACTCACCTTTGCGCTCGCCCAAAGCTTGCATGACGCCACCTTGGTGATTTTCTTCGATGTCTGCGGTCACCAATTCAATGGGCTCGTGACGAACACCGTCGATGTCGCGGAACACCACGCGTGGCTTTGACACTGCCAATTCATAACCTTCGCGGCGCATGTTTTCCAACAAAATGGTCAAGTGCAATTCACCGCGACCCGCAACGTCGAACACGCCTTCTTCGTCGGTTTCCTTCACGCGCAATGCCACGTTGTGTTGCAGTTCTTTTTGCAGACGGTCCCAAATTTGACGGCTGGTAACGTATTTGCCTTCACGACCGGCCAAGGGACTGGTGTTCACGCAGAAATTCATGGTCAAGGTGGGCTCGTCAATTTTGAGCATCGGCAAAGGTGCGGGGTTCACGAGGTCTGTGACTGTGACGCCAATGCCCAAATCGGCAATGCCATTGATCAAAACGATGTCACCAGGTCCTGCTTCAGTGACTTGGACACGGTCCAAACCACGGAAGGTCAAAACTTGGTTGATGCGGCCTTTGAAGGCGTTGCCATCAGGGCCTTCCATCACTTGCACATCCATCATGGGTTTGATGGTGCCTTGGCTGATGCGTCCCACGCCAATGCGGCCAACAAAGGTCGAGAAATCAAGCGCTGAAATTTGCAATTGCAAAGGAGCATCTGGATCACCTGCTTGCGCCGGCACATGCTTCAGCACCGTGTTGAAAAGCGCTGACATGTCTGGTCCCCACTGCTCTCCGGGTGCACCCTCCTCCAATGAAGTCCAGCCATTGATGCCCGAGGCATAAACCACAGGGAAGTCGAGTTGCTCGTCGGTTGCACCTAATTTGTCGAACAAGTCAAAAGCTTGATTGACGACTTTGTCGGGGTTGGCGCCGGGCTTGTCCACCTTGTTCACAACCACGATGGGCTTCAAGCCTAGGGCCAAAGCTTTCTTGGTCACAAAACGTGTTTGGGGCATGGGGCCTTCTTGCGCATCAATCAGCAGCACCACACCGTCCACCATGGACAAAGCGCGCTCCACTTCGCCACCAAAGTCCGCGTGGCCGGGGGTGTCAACGATGTTGATGTGCGTACCTTCCCAGCTCACGGCACAGTTCTTTGCCAAGATGGTGATCCCACGCTCACGCTCGATGGCGTTGTTGTCCATGACGGTGTCAACCACTTTTTCGTGTTCAGCAAATGTACCGGATTGACGCAGCAGTTGGTCCACCATGGTTGTTTTACCGTGGTCAACGTGGGCGATGATCGCGATGTTACGAATTTGTCTACTCATGCTAAGGCCTTCTCCAAAATTGATTGAATTTCTAGGGGGCTGAGCAAGCGCCCCGGAATCAGTTCACCAGCTTTCACATGCGCCGTTCCTAAAAGCGTGCGCGGTGAATCGCCGTAGACAGCGACATGCAAGTTGTCGGGCCAATCGCCACGACGGCGCATGCCGCTTAAAAATCTGCCCGCATCTTCTGGGGGCAAGGTGACAGGGGTATGACCATCGAGCAAGGCATCGACAGCCCACAATTTCATTTCTCGCTCTGCATCCGGCAAAGCTTCTAATTCTTGAATGCTGATGCATTCGGCTTCTGTGAAGGGTCCGGTTTGAATGCGACGCAAGGCACTCAAATGGCCGCAGGTGCCTAAAGCCACTGCAATGTCTTCACCCAAAGTACGGATGTAAGTCCCTTTGCTGCAAGTGACCGTCACCTTCAAACGGCGATGGCCGTTTTCTGGCGACATCTCTTCCAATGCCAAATCATGAATCACGATATGACGCGCTTCGCGTTCCACTTCAATGCCGGCGCGCGCATAGTCGTACAAAGATTTGCCATCCTTTTTCAAGGCGCTGTACATGGGGGGAATCTGATCGATGGGGCCTGTGAACTTGGCCTGCACTTGTTGCAGTTGTTCGGCTGTAAAAGCAACAGGTTTTTCAGCAACCACTTCACCTTCCAAATCGCCCGTGCTGGTTTGGACACCCAAAACCACAATGGCTTCGTAAGACTTGTCAGCATCCAAGTGCAACTGGCTGAACTTGGTGGCGGCACCAAAACACAAAGGCAGAACACCTGTGGCCAAGGGGTCCAAGGTGCCCGTGTGCCCTGCCTTTTCGGCCCGCAGTAGCCACTTGGCTTTTTGCAAAGCGTCGTTACTCGACATGCCGTATGGCTTGTCTAACAACAGCACCCCATGCACAGGGCGCCGTTGCACCCTGGTGCGTGGCGCGTTCATGTCACTCCTCGTCTTTAGAGCGTGATGCCACAGCCTTGGAGATCAAGGCATTCATGTCCGAAGCGCGCTCGGTGGTGCGATCAAAAATGAAATGCAGTGTGGGTACCGTGTGAATTTGCAATCGCTTGAACAAACCGTTGCGCAAGAAGCCGGCGGCAGCATTCAGTCCCGCTGTGGCTTCTTCGGGCTTGCCTGTGATCAAGCTGAAAAACACCTTGGCGTGCGCGTAGTCAGGTGTGACCTCCACTGCATTCAAAGTGACCATGCCCACGCGTGGATCTTTGAGTTCGCGCGCGATCAGCTCCGACAGATCGCGCTGGATCTGGTCGGCCACGCGGAATCCGCGGTGGGCTGAGCTGGTCGACTTCAAAGAATTCCAGTTGGTCGCCCACTGCAATGTCGTTGTAGTTTTTGAGTTTGATACCGCACTCGAAACCTTCTTTGACTTCGCGAACGTCGTCTTTGAGGCGTTTGAGTGAATCGATGTCGCCGGTGTAAATGACCACGTTGTCGCGCAACAAACGGAATTTGGAGGAGCGTGTGACTTGGCCATTGGTGACCATACAACCAGCCACCGTACCAATTTTGGAGGCCACGAACACGGTTCTGATTTCGGCCATGCCAATGACTTCTTCCTTTTGCTCGGGCGCCAACATGCCCGACATGGCCGCCTTCAATTCGTCTACAGCGTCATAAATGATGTTGTAGTAATGAATGCTGACGCCATTGCCTTCGGCTTGTTTGCGCGCGCCGGCATCGGCACGCACGTTGAAACCAATGACGATCGCTTTGGACGCAATGGCCAAGTTGATGTCGGACTCGCTGATACCACCCACTGCTGCGTAAACCAATTGAACTTTGATCTCGTCGGTCGACAATTTGAGCAAGGAGGCCGCCAGAGCTTCTTGCGAACCTTGAACGTCTGCTTTGACGATGATGGGCAGTGTTTTGACTTCGCCAGCGCTCATGTCGCTGAACATGTTTTCCAACTTGGCGGCTTGTTGCTTGGCCAACTTGGTGTTGCGGAACTTGCCAGCGCGGTAAGTGGCAATTTCACGGGCACGACGTTCGTCGCTCAGCACCATGAATTCATCACCCGCTTGGGGTACTTCCGTCAGACCTTGAATTTCAACGGGGATAGAAGGACCAGCCGCTTTGATCGGCTTGCCATTTTCATCCAACATGGCACGAACACGGCCAAATGTTTGACCTGCCAGGACCACATCACCGGTTGACAAAGTACCGGACTGAACCAACACCGTTGCAACTGGGCCACGACCTTTGTCCAAACGTGCTTCAATGACCAAACCTTTGGCCGCTGCATCCACCGGTGCTTTCAACTCAAGCACTTCAGCTTGCAACAAAACTTGTTCAAGCAAATCGTCAATGCCAGCGCCAGTTTTGGCAGACACGCCGACGAACGGTGAATCGCCACCGAACTCTTCAGGTACCACCTCTTCGGCCACCAACTCACCTTTGACGCGGTCCAGATTGGCATCCGGCTTGTCGATCTTGTTGATCGCCACCACAATCGGAACACCTGCCGCTTTGGCGTGCTTGATCGCTTCTTTGGTTTGTGGCATGACGCCGTCATCGGCGGCCACCACCAAGATCACGATGTCGGTTGCTTGCGCACCGCGTGCGCGCATGGCCGTGAAAGCTTCGTGACCTGGGGTGTCCAAGAAGGACACCATGCCCCGAGCCGTTTCAACGTGGTACGC
>RFVJ01000082.1 GCA_009928125.1 Betaproteobacteria bacterium | reverse complement strand
CGCCCTTTTATTTTGCGTCAGAACAACACTTTTTGGTCGAGCGACTTGTGAGAAAAAGCCACAGCCTTGCAGGCCCTTCACAAGGCGAACCCTGTTGACGCTGTCGGGGGGGTGGTTTAGCATGGTAGAACGCTGTTCATCATAGAGGAACATGATGGGCAGCCCTTCCAATTGCTTTTGAGATGGACCCTTGAATGCCGCACGACAAAGACACCAGCCACTGGCATGAGCCAGCTGGCAACAAGAAAGCCGGATTCGGCGTCTTCAAAAAACAACCCACGCCTTATGACGCCTTCATGGAAGCCGAGGGCTTGCCCGTGTTTCGCGATGTGGGTCTCCACAAGGTGCAAAACTTGCCCTTGGTCCCTTGGAAACGCACGGGTGGCAGGGGCCACTACATCCAGTTGTTCGGGACAGAAACCAAGTGGGGCTGCTATGTGGTGGAGGTGCCTGGTGCTGGTGCGCTGCACCCCGAAAAGCACATGTACGAGGAGATCTACTTGGTGGTGGAGGGCCGAGGCACCACCGAAGTTTGGCAAGAGGGCGACACCAAGAAGCATGTGTTTGAATGGCAAGCAGGCTCGATGTTCTCGATCCCCATCAATGCGTGGCACCGCATTGTGAATGCCACGTCCAGTGGCGCATTGTTGTTGGCTGGCACAACGGCCCCCAATGTGTTGAACATGCTGCAAAACACGGAGGCGGTGTTCAACAACCCCTTCGTGTTCCGTGACCGCTTCAATGGCGCGGACGATTTTTACCAAGCGCGCGACGAAGTGGAGCCCGACCCTGTGCGTGGCTTGGCCATGCGCAAAACCAACTTCATCCCCGATGTGATGAAGTGTGAATTGCCATTGGACAATCGCCGCTCCCCCGGCTATCGCCGGATTGAGCCGTTCATGACCAACAACTGCTTCTACTTTTGGATTGGTCAACACGAGAATGGTCGTTACTCGCGCGCGCACGCGCACACCTCTGCGGCGGTGCTCATTTGCTTGAACGGCAAAGGCTACACCTATACCTGGCCCGAAGACGAAGGCGAAACACCTTGGAAAGATGGCAAAGAACATTTGGTGCGCCGCATCGATTACGAACCCGTCGGATTGGTCTCGGCCGCACCTGGCGGTGCACGCTGGTATCACCAGCACTTCAGTGCTGGCGAAGAAGCCTTGCGCCTGACGGCTTGGTTTGGCCCACACAACCCGGGCCGCGATCCTGGTGCGCCCGGCTCTAAGCACACCGACTACACCGCACAAGACGTCACAGAAGGCGGCACCACCATCCCCTATTGGTTGGAAGATCCGCACATCCGCAAGGAGTACCAAGCCCTGTTGAAGAAAAACAGCGTACCCGATCGCATGGACCCAGATTGGTACAACATTCCGGCTGAGTTCATGGAGAAGTTTGGACCGAAGAAATCATGAACCCAACCACGACCCCTGCGACGGCGCAAGAAGCGCCCGTAGGGGGTCGCGTTTTTTTCAGCAACGTGCGTCGAAGTCTGGAAGGTGAAGACGAAATCATCTTGGTCAGCGTGGGCGTTGACATTGGTTCGTCCACTTCGCACTTGGTGTTTTCACGCTTGGTCTTAGAGCGCTTGGACAATCGCTACATCGTCAGCGAGCGCACCGTGCTGCACGAGTCCGATGTCTTGCTCACGCCTTATGCAGCCGACCAAAGCATCGATGCGGCGGCATTGGGTGCCTTCATCGAAGCGCAATACGCGCAGGCTGGCATTGCACCCGACAAAATTGACACGGGCGCATTGATCCTCACGGGGGTGGCCGTGCGCCGAACCAACTCGCGCGCCATTGCCGATTTGTTTGCGGCCCAAGCGGGCAAGTTTGTGTCGGTGAGTGCCGGCGACGCGCTAGAAACCACCTTGGCGGCGTTTGGCTCTGGCGCCGCCGCACGTTCTGTGCGCGAAACTGCGCGCGTCATGAACATCGACATCGGTGGTGGCACGACCAAAATTGCGGTCTGCGAGAACGGCGAGTTGCTTGATTTAACGGCGGTTGACATTGGTGCTCGCATCGTGGCTATGGATGCACAGGGTTGCTTGGTGCGTTTGGAAGAAGCCGGCCGCAAATTTGCCGAAGAAGTGGGCGTGACACTGACCTTGGGGCAGCCTGTGGCACCTGAAGATTTGGCCCGCATGGTCGATCGCATGGCCGAGCGGATCTTTGATGTGGCAAGCAACGCAGCGCCCGATGCCATCAGCCAATCTTTGCTGCGTTTAGAGCCCATGCGCGCCAGTTCCTTGCCTGACGTGCTGACCTTTTCGGGCGGTGTGTCGGAGTATGTCTATGGTCGCGAAGCACAGGCCTATGGCGATTTGGGCCCATTGTTGGCGGCAGCTGTCAGGCGCAAAGCGGAAACTTGGGGCCCTCGTTTAGAAGTGCCCGATCAGGGCATTCGAGCCACCGTGATTGGTGCCTCGCAATACACCGTGCAGGTCAGTGGCAGCACCATCTACGTCGAGCCTGCCAACATGCTGCCAGTGCGCAACGTGCCAGTGATTGCACCGCAATTGGATTTGGCCGCTGAAGAATTGAATGTCACCGAGATGGCCGACCACATTCGACGCGCATTGCGTCGTTTGGACTTGCACGAAGGCCATCAAGCGGTGGCCGTGTGTTATCGCTGGCAAGGCTCTGCCACGTTTCAACGCTTGGACGCGTTTTGTCGTGCAGTGGCCGAGGGCATGTCGTTGGTTCTGGCGCAGGGGCATCCTTTGTTGTTGGTGGGCGAAGCCGATTGTGGCGGCTTGATTGGCATTCATTGCCATGAAGAATTGCATTTGACCCGTCCCGTGCTGTCGATCGATGGCATCACCCTGAAGGAACTGGATTTCATTGACATTGGCGCCCTGTTGGAAACGTCTGGCGCCGTGCCTGTGGTGATCAAGAGTTTGGTGTTTCCGAGCTCGGCCGGTTTAGGCCGAACAGCGCTGCAAGCTTGCGCATGAGATGAACAGCGAATGAATCCGCCATGAGCCATTTGTACCCACCCCTCACACCGAACCGCTCAGGCCACATGGCTGTGGGGCATGGTCATTCGGTTTACTGGGAAGAAGGTGGCAACCCCATGGGTCGCCCCGTGGTGTTCTTGCATGGTGGACCCGGTGGTGCTTGTTCACCCACGGCCAGACGATGGTTTGATCCGCATCGCTACCGCATCATTTTGATGGACCAACGTGGCTGTGGTCGTTCCACGCCGCATGCTGAAACAGCGCATAATTTTTTGGCGAACTTGGTGGCCGACCTTGAGCAATTGCGTGTGCTCATGAACGTGGACAAGTGGCTGTTGTGTGGGGGTTCTTGGGGCTGTACCTTGGCGCTGGCGTATGCCAAAGAACACACGCAGCATGTGTCGGGCATGGTGCTGCGCGGTGTGTTTGCGGCACAAGACCATGAACTGGATTGGCTTTACAAACCCGGTGGTGCCAGTCGCATTTTTCGAAGCGAGTGGCAAGACTTTGTGGCTGCCATCCAACATCATGTGGAACTGGATGCGCACATGCTGCCGCACCACAGTGGTCAACACAGCGTGTTGTTGAAAGCTTATGACAAGGTCTTGCAAGAGGGTTCGGCTGCAGACACCTTGGCCATGGCCCGCGCTTGGTGCACTTGGGAGGATGCACTCAGCAGCGTGCTCCCCAGCGACCCTGTGCATGCATCGCAAGCAGGCCCTGAAGAAGATTTGAAGTGTTTGGCCATGGCCCGAATTTCAGCGCACATGTTTGCACACGACCCCAGCTTGGGCAGTCGGGGCCACATCGTGCCGAGCACGGCCAATGATTTCCTCAACAACATACCCGGCATCATTGTGCAGGGTCAGTTTGACATGGTCACGCCTGCAGAGACGGCGTGGCAATTGAAGCAAGTGTGGCCTTTGGCGCAGTTGCGTGTGGTGCATACGGCAGGTCATTCCAGTCAAGATCCAGAATTGCAAAGCGCGCTGGTGAAGGCACTCGACGACATGCTGACAGAAGTTTGAACATTCAACAGGAGACAACATGGCTTTGACCCCTTTCGTGGTGGACGGCAAGTCCGTTCAAATTGACAGCGATCCGCAGATGCCTTTGCTGTATGCATTGCGCGATGATTTGAAATTGAACAATCCCAAATTCGGCTGTGGCTTGGCGCAATGCGGCGCTTGCACCGTGCATCTGGAGGGGCAAGCGGTGCGCTCTTGCGTCGTGCCTGTGTCGGCTGTGAAGGGCAAAAAAGTGACCACCTTGGCCGGTTTGGGAACTCCCGAAAAACCGCACCCCATTCAGGTGGCATTTTTGGAAGAGCAAGTGCCGCAGTGTGGTCACTGCATCAATGGTTGGGTCATGACCTCGGCCGCATTTTTAAAACGCAACCCCAAAGCGACCGATGCCGAGATCAAAACGGCTCTAGAGGGTTTGAAGTGCCGTTGCGGGACGCACGTGTCCATTTTGCGTGCCATCAAGCGCGCCCAAACTTTGATGGCTTGAGGAGCACACCATGCACAAACCTTCAAATCCAGACACGCGCACCGCCGAGGTGACAACAACAACGCACGGTGACAAGCTCAGCGGCACTTCGCGTCGTGATTTCCTCAGTGCAGCGGGCGCCTTGGTGGTCTCCGTGGCCAGTGGTGGGGTGTCATCGCAGGCGATGGCACAAACTGCAGGCGCAGCGGTGGCAGGTTCTGCTTCTGCCAGTGCGGTGGGTACCACCTTGGCCACCATCAGTGCCATCAAGCCCGCACTCAAAGCCGATGAACTTGATTCATGGGTGGCGATTCAGCCCGATGGCTCGGTGGTGGCGTATTACGGCAAAGTCGACTTGGGCCAAAGCTTGGAAGTGGCCATTGGGCAAATTGTGGCCGACGAATTGGACGTGTCGTATCGCAAAGTCAAAATTGTGATGGGCAACAGCGCCAGTTCTTTGAACCAAGGTGGCGCATCCAGTGCACTGGGCATTCAAGCGGGCGCCAAACCACTGCGCAATGCGGCGGCTGAAGCTCGCCGCATCTTGCTGAACTTGGCCAGTGAAAAAATGGGTGTGCCCGTGGCCAACTTGGAGGTCGACGACGGAGAAATTTCAGTCAAAGGCAACAGGGCGCAGAAGGTCACCTATGCCGAATTGATCGGCGGCAAGTACTTCAATGCCAAAGTGGAATGGAACAAACTCATTGGCAATCCCTTGGATGTCAAAGGACTGGCCAAACCCAAATCACCTGCTGAGTACAAGGTGGTCGGTTTGTCCTTGCCGCGCAACGATGTGGCTTGGAAAGTGTTTGGCACCGGTGGCAACATTGCCGATGTCAAAGTGCCTGGCATGCTGCATGCGCGGGTCATTCGCACGCCCGTTGCCGGCGGCTTGGCAGAGAAAGTCGACGAAGCGTCGATCAAGCACATCGCCGGCGCCCGCGTGGTCCGCGAGAAAAATTTCTTGGCCGTGGTGGCCGAGCGCGAGTGGGATGCGGTGCGCGCGGCCAAAGAGCTGAAGGTCACTTGGAGCGCATCACCCAAACCCTTTCCAGAGTTTGACAAACTGCATGCACACATTCGTCAAGCACCGACACGCAAGCGCACAGAGGAACAAAAAAAGGGCGATGTCACTGCGGCCTTTAAGTCTGCCGTGAAAGTGGTTGAAGCTGAGTACCTGTGGCCCTTTCAGTCGCATGCCAGCATGGGCCCTGCCAGTGCCATCGCCGACGTCAAGGCTGACAAGATCACCATTTGGACCGGCTCACAAAAACCACATTACGCACGAGATGGCGTTGCCGCATTGCTCAAAGTACCCGTCGACAAAGTGGAGGCCATTTGGGTCCAAGGTCCGGGTTCTTATGGCCGCAACGATGCGGGTGATGCGGTCATGGACGCGGCGTTCATTTCTGCCAAAGTGGGACAACCCGTGCGTGTGCAGGGCATGCGCCACGACGGTACTGCATGGGACCCCAAAGCACCCGCATCGGTGCACCGTGCGCGCGCCGCGATCGATGCCGATGGCAAGGTGGTGGCTTATGATTTCACCACGCGTGCATTTTCCAGGGCGACCATCGACAGCAACGAGTCTGATCCACGCGACAGCTTGGTGGGCATGGAGTTGGGCTTGCCGCCCAAAGGTGGTATCACCTTCGGCATCCCCGAAGAGAGTTACGCCTTTGACAACAAGTTGATGGCTTGGGAAGTGATTCCGGATTTGATCGACAGCGCATCGCCCATGCGCACATCGCACATGCGCGACCCCGTGGGCTTGCAAATTCAATTTGCAAGCGAGCAGTTCATTGACGAATTGGCCAATGCCACGGGCGAAGACCCCATTGCCTTCCGCGTGAAATATGCCAAGGCGCCACGTGACATTGCCGTGCTCAAAGCCGCCGCCGAAAAATCGGGCTGGGAGCCACGCGGCAAGGCCAAGCGCGACCGCTCGGGCGCCGTGCTGACAGGGCGTGGCATTGCTTACGCGCAACGTGCAGGCACCATCGTCGCAGTGGTGGCCGAGATTGAAGTGGACCGCAAAACAGGCCGCATCTGGGGTCGCAAGTTCACGGTGGCGCACGACTGTGGTTTGATCGTGAACCCACAAGGTTTGCGTTACACCATTGAAGGTGGTTTGGTGCAAGCTTTGTCACGCACTTTGTACGAAGAGGTGCAATTTGCACCCGATCAGGTCAAGAGTGTGGACTGGCGCACTTACCCAATTTTGGAAATCAAAGACACGCCAGAAAGCATTGACATTGTGCTGATCAACCGACCCGAAGCACCTCCTACCGGTGCTGGGGAAGCCACCTGCCGCGTGGTGCCGGCCGCCATTGCCAATGCCTTCTTTGATGCCACAGGGGTTCGGATGCGCCAAGCGCCAATGAATCCCGCACGTGTGAAATCTGTTTTGAGCAAAGCTTGAAGGAGAACCTCATGCACCCCTTCCTGCAAGGCACCATGCAACGCTTGCGTTTGAAGTTCAACACGGGCCTTGCGCCAGTGGGCTTCAGCGCATGCTTGGCGTTGGCTGCATCGGTGTCCGTGGGCATGCAGCCCGCGGCTGCGCAATCGGCCAACCCGCATGAAGCCATTTTCATGAACAAGTCGGCTGACCGGGAAGCATGGTTGTTGGAGCGTGCCAAGAAAGAGGGTGGCCTCACGCTTTACACCTCCTTGGCACCGACGGAATCAGGCCCTTTGGTGGCCGAGTTTGAAAAGAAATACGGCATCAAAGTGACCGTGTGGCGTGGTCTCAGTGATGGTGTGGTGCAACGTGTGGTGAATGAAGCGCGTGCCAAACGCCATGTGGTGGATGTCATTGAAACCAATGGCCCCGAGATGGAAATGCTGGCGCGCGAAAAAGTGCTGAGCGAGTTTCACAGCCCTCACATCGCAGATTTGCCGCAGGGCATGATTCCCAAACACCGTTTGTGGATGCCAGACCGTGTGAACTTTTTTGTGGTGGCCTTCAACACACAAAAACTCAAACGCGAAGATTTGCCAAAGCATTACGAAGGTTTTACCGAGCCCAAGTGGAAAGGGCGCATTGCCATTGAGTCCACCGACGCTGAGTGGATGGGTGGTTTGGTCAATGCATTGGGCGAACAGCGTGGCATGACGTTCTTCCGAAAATTGTCTGAACAAAAGCCGGATGTTCGCAAAGGTCACATTTTGTTAGCGCAAATGGTGGCAGCCGGTGAGACCGATGTGGGACTGACCATCTACAACGCCAACGCACAATCTTTGAAACAACGCGGCGCCCCCATTGATTGGGTCCCCATCGAACCGACACTGGCACGCCCCCAAGGTGTGGGTGTCGCCCGACTTGCCGCGCACCCCCATGCGGCAGCCTTGTTTGCCGACTTCATTTTGTCTCCCGATGCACAAGCCTTGCTCAACAGCATGGGCCGGCCGCCGGCCAACCAAAAAGTCAAATCCAATTTGAACAATTTCAATTACGTTTTAACCGAGCCTGGCATCGTGGTCGACGAAGCTGAAAAGTGGAATCAACATTGGAACCGGCTGTTTTTAAGCAAATGATTTAAACCGAGAAACACCATGCGCATTTCCATCCCTCAACTCTTAGAAGACTTGGCCACGGCCAATCAAATTTTGGCCAACGAAGGCGTCTTTGATGGTTTTGGCCACATCAGCGTTCGTCATCCAGACAACCCTGAAAGATTTTTGATTGCACGGAGCATGGCGCCTGCTTCTGTCACGGCACAAGACATTGTGGAATGTGATTTGAATGGTGATGTGCACGATGCGCAAGGTCGCAAATCCTATTTGGAACGTTTCATCCACAGCGCCATTTACAAAAAACGCCCAGACGTCAACTCGGTCGTGCACAGCCATTCACCCGCCATCATTCCGTTTGGCGTGACCGGTGCGCGCCTGCGCCCCATTTGCCACATGAGTGGCTTCTTGGGCAGCCATGTGCCGACTTTTGAAATTCGCAACACGCTGGGCGAAACATCTGACATGTTGATTCGCAACCAAAGCATTGGAGAGTCCTTGGCCGACACCCTGGGCAACAACACCGTGGCCTTGTTGCGCGGTCATGGCAACGTGGTGGTGGCCGACTCGATTCAACTGGCGGTGTTCAGAGCCTATTACACAGAAGGCAACGCCAAGCTACAAGCTGAAGCCATGCGCATGAGTTTTGGCATGGGATTGGGCGAGCCTGTGTATTTGTCGGAAGACGAAGCGCGCAACTCCGCGGAGACCAATGCAGGTCAAGTGGAGCGTCCTTGGAATGTATGGAAAAGCAAACTGCCCAAGTCAAATGCATCGAAAGAAAATCAGCATGTCTGACCTGATCACCCAAGCTTCTGCCTTCACTCGCCGAGGGACTTTGTGTTGCGCTGTATTGGCTGTCTGCAGCGCATTGTGGAGCCCCCAAGTCAGCGCGCAAAACGCAAGCAATGCGTATCCCTCAGGCCCAGTCACTTTGTTGGTGCCCTTCACAACAGGCACTGGCGCCGATCTGCTGGCGCGCTTGCTCGGCCCGAAGTTGGCAGACAAGTGGAAAGTGTCTGTGGTGACCGACAACAAAGCGGGTGCCAGTGGTTCCATTGGCACCGGCGCTGCGGCCAAAGCGGCACCCAATGGTTTGACTGTGCTGGTCACCGCCACAGCCCATGGCACCTTTCCGGCCTTGATGCCCAAATTGCCTTTCAATCCTCAACAGGCTTTCACGCCTGTGATTTTGCTGGGCACCAGCGCACTGGGTGTTGCAACGTCGGGCAAATCGCCCTTCAACAACTTCAAAGAATTCCAAGAGAGTGCGAAGAAACAACCCGGTGTGTTGAATTACTCTTCTCCTGGCACTGGTTCGCCACAACATTTGGCCATGGAGTTGATGGCCCAAGAAACCAACATCAAGTTGCTTCACGTGCCCTACAAAGGAACCGCCGGTGCCTTGACCGACTTGATGGGAGGGCATGT
>RFVJ01000081.1 GCA_009928125.1 Betaproteobacteria bacterium | reverse complement strand
CGTTTTCTTTCTTGGAGCAATCAACTTTCTTGTCATCCATCTTGCCACCACCGTGGCTGCCAGCGAAGGCGGGAACGGAGAACAACATCATGGAAGCGATCAGCGCAGCAAGTAATTTCATAGTGACACCTTGAATAAAAAATTGTGAACGTGTGCAATAAATTGACCGCACAGTGGCATTATGGGGAGGCATTTGAAATCGCGCAAGCAAGGGCACATAAGGGCAATGGTGACATCAATGGCCACATTCATGGGCAAGGCAGGTCCACGCTGCATACTGAGTGCTTTGGCCTTCAGCGCGTGGTTTGGGCCCACGGCTGTGGCCCAAGAACGCTTCAAGCCCCAGCCCAACGCTGTGGTGCTGAAATCAAGCATCCCTGCGCAAAAACTCGGAAACAGCGATTTCAACACCCTCAGCGCCGCTTGGCGAGCGCAGCCTCATCACCTGCAAACCGCCACCGACTATGCCCGCGCCGTGTTCATTCTGGGCCTGAATGAAGGCGATCTCAGGTGGTACGGCTCTGCCAAGGCCGCACTGTTGCCATGGTGGCAAGACACGCAATTGCCTGCCGACACCCTGTTCATGCGGGGCTTGGTCAGGCAAGGATTTCACGAGTTCAGCGCTGGCCTGCACGACATCGATCTGGCCATTGCCCAAAACCCACACAAAACAGAGTATTGGTCTTGGCGCTTTGTCCTCAACCTGTTGCAGTCCAACATGGCCGCCGCGGAAAAAGATTGCCAAAACATCGAAACCTATGCAGGCAAGCTGGAAGCTCAGCAGCACCGCGCTGTGTTGTATTACCGTACTGGCCGCGCCAAATTGGCACTTCAAATTTTCAAAGACCTTCAGCAAGGCCCCGATTTTTCAAAGATCAATTCTGAATGGTTTCAATTTCATTGGGGCGAGGCCTACCGCGTGGCGGGTCAGCCCACACAGGCTCTGAGTGTTTGGCGCCAACAACTCCATGCCACGCCTGCATCTCACCTGATCCGGCTCTCACTGGCCGAATTGCTCAACCAACAAGCATTGTTTGCGGAAGCCTACCAAATCACGGCCGTCGACAATCCCACCGATGCCCTGTTGGTTCAGCAACTGTTGGCCAGCAAAGGACTTCAAAGCAAGCGAACGCCCCAACTTGCAAAACTCATGGCCACCCGCTTGGCCACGCAGGCGCTGCGCAATGAAAGTTTGATCGAGCGCCCTAAGATGGCCTACCTCATCGACTACGGCGCCGACCCCCAAGCTGGTCTTCAGCTTGCCGTTGAAAATTGGAAAACCCAGCAAGAGCCTCGCGATGCGGTCTTGCTGGTCAAAGCAGCCCTTCTCACAAAGCAAACCCAAGCGGCTGCACCCGTGTTGGCTTGGGCACAACAAACCCAATACACCGACCCTGAGCTGTCGGCATTGTTGGCAACGTTGAACCCGCAAATCTCCCCAGCAGGTGGCGTCAAATGAATGCCACGCTCCGTTCCGTTGTGCGCCAACTCGCCAAGTTTTCCAACTTGAAAGCAGCCCTTGCCCTGACCCTGCTTGGCTTCTTGAGCACGGCACAGGCGCACTCTAGCAGCAACAGTTTTCTAAGCTTGCGCATGGACGCTGAGCGCCTGATCTTGCGGGCCGATGTCAGCATGCGCGATGTCGATATGGTGTTCAACCTCGACCAAGATCGAAACGGCCAAGTGACCTGGGCAGAGACCCAGGTCAAAGAAAAGGAAATCACGCAGTGGCTGCAACAAGGCATTCAACTGCAAACCTCTGGTCAAACTTGCGCTCTGGAAACGGCCGACCTCCAAGCCAGTGAGCATGCCGATGGCATCTACCTCAGTGCGCAATGGCAAGTGGTGTGTCCCATCCGCATCACCCTAGAGAACTTGCCCAGCACGTCCTTGGGCATGCGCTACAACTTGATCTTTGCGCAAGACAATTTGCACCGTGGTTTGCTCAATGTCGATTTGCCAGAATTGCAAAGCAGTCACATGTTCAGCCCGGATCGCCCTGAAGCAGTGATCACTTCAACTCAGAATTCGGTCCTGCAAGTTTTCTTGCATTACTTGCTGGAGGGTGTCTGGCACATATGGATTGGCATTGATCACATTTTGTTTTTGCTCAGCTTGCTGGTGCTGGCCCCGCTGCAAGCAGGTCGCAGTCGCGTCACCCAATGGCCAGCGGTGCCGCGTGCACGCACCGCTGTGATGGAAGTTCTGGCAGTGGTCACTGCGTTCACGCTGGCACACTCGATCACCTTGGGTGCATCGGTTTTGAAATGGCTCGAGCCCTCACCCAACATCATCGAGCCCGCCATTGCCATCACCGTGGTGCTGGTGGCACTCAACAATTTGCTCGGATGGTCGGCCGTGAAACGCTGGCCTTTGGCGTTTGCGTTTGGTCTGATTCACGGTTTTGGCTTTGCCAATGTGCTGTTGGATTTAGGTTTGCCAACGCGTTCGCTGGCCGCCGCCCTGGGTGGGTTCAATGTGGGCGTGGAGTTGGGTCAACTGGCCATTGTGGGTGTGTTTCTACCCATGGCCTGGTTGCTGCGACACACCGCGTTCTACCGTTGGGGCATTGTCTTCATGGGCTCCATCACCATTGCCATCCTGGGTACCTTGTGGGTGTTGGAGCGCACGGGTTTGATGTGAAGCAACTCACTGAAAAAAGACCTGTTGTCGCAAGTCTCTGCGCAGCACTTGGGTGAAATCGGTGAACACTTTGTCGGCTTCGGCACCACACAGCGTTTCGGTTCTGTTGGACGCGTACACGCGCTTGATCTTCAACACTTGCCCGGATAAAGCATAGGTGGACTGGTATCGCAGGGTGCCTTTTGCAAACGTCACGCCTTTGGGCACGCGGGTGACCTTCATGTCTTTGGGAAATGCGAGCTCAATCCATTCCTCGTGTTGGGTTGCGTTGCAGTAAGTGGGAAATCGTCTTTCCTTGGGCAACACCACATCGGCAAAGCCCTTCAAGCGCCCGGGCGCCAAGCCCACGGGAATGGCCATGGCGCTGGGGCCGGGCACATTGACCACGGGGTCGAGCTCAAATGTTGAATTGACTTGCCATGGCACATCGAAGTTGGTGGGTTCTGTTTTGGCAATTTCGCCCCAGCCTGTTTCTTGAAACCTGGACAGCAAACGGTTGACCACATCCGATTGTTCTTTGTTTTGGTAATTGAACTGAGCATTTCTGGAAGCGACTTCAAAAACACCGAACATCTTGGCTTGGCTTTGACCTTCAATGCTGCCATCGCGCGTGAGCTTCATTTGGATGCGCGACTCGGTTCGGTCATTGCGGGTGTGTGTCATGGGTGTGCGGCTTAAGGCACCTGTGGCTGTCAGGACCACGGGCTTGTCCATGTCGCCCAAGGGCAAGGTGCCCACAGGCGCAAACCGGCTGGTGGAATCTAAGAACATCTGAAGACTGGGCACGTAGGTGATGACGTGGTCAAAAATGCCCGGCGTGGCCAGTTTGGGTAGCAAAAATGCTGTGCCCGAATTGATCAGGGCTGGCGAGCTGTCGATGCCCACCGCAGCCAACAAAGCTTCCAAAATGACCACATGGTCTTTGCAATCGCCGTAGCGGTTGTCGAGGATGCTTTGCGCATCGTGTGGCACGTAGCCACCCGCGCCCACATAAATGCCCAAGTAGCGAATGTTTTGCGCCACCCAGTGGTGCAGCACTTTGACTTTGTCGAGGGTGGTTTGGGCATTGGCTTTTTGAACCAACTCTTGGGCCAAGGCTTGGATGGCGGGTGTCACCGCAGCCTTCTCTTTGGCTCGCACTTGGTACGCCTGACCGACATCGGCATACGTTTTGAACGTGCTGGCGGCAAAGTGTGGCGCAAAGTCGGGCAGGTCGGCGCGCGACGCCTCATTGGGATAGGCGGTGTCTTGGCTGAAGGTGAATTTGTAGGCCACTGTCTGGGGTTTGGGTGGCGTGTTCAATTGACCCCCCTGCATGCCCTTGGTGCTCACGCCCACCTCAATGCCCACATCGTGAACCAACTCCACAGTGACGTTTTCGTAACGAACGTGGGGGCTGTAGTGCTCCCACAAAAAGAAATGCCCCGGAAACTCGGGCGTGTGCTGCACCGACTTGGCCCGGTAATACACCTGACTGCCCACCTCCAACTTGGGATAGATGATGACCTTGGATTTGCTGTCGCTGTAAATGGCGCCGTCATCGGCCGTTTCGTCTTGTGTGCGAATTTTGTCGAGTGGCACTGCAATGCGTGTGCCATCGGGTTGAAGGGTGTAGGCCTCTAACACCTCAACTGTTTCGAGGGTTGAGTTGTAGGTGATCTTTCGTTCGCCCAACATGCGCACGCCTTGCGGCGTGTCAACGCGAGCTTGCTCCTCCAAGTATTGGGTGTACGAAGCGTCTGCATTGACTTCGAACTTCGAGCTGCTTTTGACCACGGTGTAAGAAGGTTTGTACTGCGCAAACGCTACCGTGCAAACGCACATCACGCTGGCCACCATCCATTTTTGAAACATCATGCTGGGTTGTCCTTGTCGACTTGCTTGGCATCATCGCTTGTTTTGGGTGATTCCAGAGGGTCGACTGGCATTTCTTGCAGGCCTTTTTTCAAATCTTGAAGCCATCGAGGTTGATTGGGATAATGGTCGTTGACCCATTCAACGGCCTTGGGGTGCCCCAGCCCGGCTGCTTTGAACATCCAGTGCTTGACCTTGTCGGGGTCTTCTTCCACGCCATCGCCCTCCATGTGAAACGTGGCCAGTTCGTACATGGCTTCAGGGCTGCCCAGTTCGGCGGCTTTTTGAAACCAGGATGCGCCCAACTGTTCATTCACTTGCACACCGTCGCCCGACATCAAGGTGGCGCCCAGCACAATCATGGCGTCGGTGTAGTCGGCGTTGGCGGCTTTGAGCAGCCACTTCACGCCGCTGGGCTTGTTGATGGGCACACCATGGCCACGCATGAGCGCCCTGCCAATGCGAAAAAATGCGCCAGGAAACTCTGCCTTGCTGGCTTGCATGAAACACTCAAACGCTTTGACATGGTCTTGCGCCACGCCATCGCCAGCCTCGTAGGTCATGCCCAGCAAATAGGTGGCCCACAAGTCGCCTTGCAGCGATGCAATTTGGAACCAATCGTGGGCGCGCTCTTTGTCCACCGGCACTTGGTCGCCGTACATGTAATCGATGCCCATGTGGCACTGGCATTCAGAGATGCCCAACTCTGCGCCTTGCACCATCAAGTGGTGCGCTTCTTTCAAATTGACCTCGGTGCCTTTGCCTTTGCGAAGGGCATCGGCGAGTGGGCAAATGGCAGACGTGTGGTCTTGGTCGACCGCGCTTCGCAGCCACGCGACACCTTGGGCTTGCTCTTCATATGATTTGCCATGGCTGACCAGCCATGCGCCATAAAAACTTTGCGCATAGGGGTCGCCCAGCATGCAGGCCGATTGCAAATAGCCGCGCGCTTCGTCTTGCGACCCTTCTGAATCAATGAAGCGATAACCAAACCAGATCAATGCCGCCACTTCGCCGGTATCGCAGCCCATGCGGCACCATTCTTTGGCTGTTTCGTGGTGGGGGTCGTGTTCCGAATTTTGATTGAAATGGTGCAAGGCCATGTGAAAGGCCGCAAAGCCGTAACCCTTCTTGGCGGCCTTGGCAATCCAATGGATGTGGCTTTCTTTTTCCTCGTCGGTTTTGGCGTTGCGAATGAGGTATTGGCCGTAGGAAAACTCGTCATAGGCTTCACCTGTTTGCAACGCATTTTTCAAATGATCAAGTTCGTTGTTGCGGTCGATGTCGGCCAAATGGCTGTAGCCGGTGAGCTCGCCCATTTCGATGGCCAGGTAGAAATGCGCGGCGGCCGTTGCAGGTGCCGTTTTGAAACACAAACGGCCCAAACCGTTGTGGCCTTTGCCGTCTTTGAGATCGACAGCTTTTTGGTACCACTGCCGCGACACTTCAAGGTCGATGGGCACGCCTGTGCCCAAACGATACCAGCGCCCCAAGTGCGCCATGGCGGCGGTGTTCTGGGTGTTGGCGATGTCGGTGACGGTTTGCAAGGCCTTGTCAAAAAACGAAGGACTCGAGGGCCCGTTCCAGTATTTATGCGCCAGTTGCAGCGCCTCTTTTTGATGCGCCTTGAAGCCCATGGTGGTCTTCACATAGCTCAAATAATCGTGCGCATTCTCCTCCATACCCACACTCTGCCCTACCCCAGGCTCGCCAAATGAGCTTGCTAATTGGGTCAGCTAATTGCGCTAGTTAATTGGCCAGCTAATTGGGGTCAGATCAACATTAATTTACTAGCGCATAGTTCGCTTTGAATCACAAAAAATTAATGTTGATCTGACCCCAATTAGCGAGCTCAATTAGCGAACCCAATTCGCTGCCCCCAATCATTCAGACCTGGTGCAAGTCAATGTCTGACCCTTGATTGCAAGTAGCCAAGAAAATAGACATGTCAAAGTTAACTGAGAGCATGTGTTCAATTCGATTGATTGCATCTAGAATGAATGAACACCAAACTAACGTGGGATGATCAAAAACGACAAAGCAATCTTTTGAAACATGGCCTTGATTTTGAACACGCTGACGAAGTACTCAGCTCTAGGTTCTGCCTCCATCTACACATCAGCAAACTGGATGAGCCGCGTGTCATTTCATTCTCATATGTCTTAAGTCACTTATGCGTACTTGCACTTGTACACAACCAACGCCATGAACAAATCAGACTCATCAGTTTTCGCAAAGCCAGCAAAGAAGAAACCATCGCTTACTTCCGGTGGCTTGAGCACGAACGCATTGACCCAACATGAAGTGCTAGAAAAAATACGTCAAATCAACCCAGACAATTTTTATGTCTGGAATGGTCTTGATATAGACGACCAACCACTCACCCCAGAACAATTAGCGCAATTGGGGTCAGATCAACATTAATTTGGCTTGATCATCACCTTGCGCCATTGAATGGGGCCGCCAACGGCATTGTTAACGCCAGCGCCAAACTGAAGCGCAAAAGGTCCGCTGGGGAATTTGTTGTTGTTCAAAGTGGCCGTGGTATTGCCATTGAGTTTGACAGTCATTGAAGCGCCAGACGCCACAATTTCCATGGTGTTCCACTTTCCACCTGCTTTGTGCACAAGGGGAACTGGCACTGGCGCGTAATACACAATGGCGCCCGTCGCATAAGTGGGGTCGGGTCGAATGTCCCAAATATTGACTTCGTACGAAGAATCGGCAGCCACATTTTGTGGATTGGCAGCGCGGATGAAAATGCCGCTGTTGGTGTCGGTAGCCGCCCAAAACTCGGCATAAATGGTGAAGTCTTTGTACGAATTTTTAGACACCAAAAACCCACCCTTGCCTTTGTCGGCCACGATGGCATTGTTTTCCGCGCGCCAATTGGCATCACCCTGAACGTTCCAGTTTTCCAATCCTTTGCTGCCATCAATCAAAGTGATCCAACCCGGGCCATAGGGTGCAGTGCTGCATCCCCAAAGGAGCAAGCTTGAAGTCAAGAGGGTGCTGAGGATGAGTAATCTGCGGTTCATTGAAAGTCTCCTTGAATGAATCTTTTTTTTTAACGCGGTTGGCGAAGCAATCCATCTTGATAAAAGCGCTTCACTTCATTGAACAAAGTAAATCGCTTCACCTCATTCATGATGCCATGCGTACCTTCGCTCAATATCACCAGTTTCTTTTCAGGAGCACGTGTTAAAAGAGGAAACAAAGTTTCCGCCATGTAAGGAGGCGTGTCTGCGTCCCATTCACCCAAAATGAGCAGTGTAGGAACAGTTATCAGATCTGGGTTATAGACGGGCTTGCCAACACTCCAAAATAAACGGCCATCTTTGACGCTACCGTTTGGCGCACGAACATACTTTGGATTTGCATTAGAACCTACAGGGTCAGATGCAAAGGTCGCCTCTGCCCAAGCCTCAAACCAAGCTTTGGGTTGAGGTTCACGGCCGGGTATCAGGCCAGTGTTTTTCCGTTTAAATGCATCCTCGATGGTCACCATGCGATATGCGCCCAGGGGGCCGCCCGAATCTGTCAATGATGCAGTTTTGCGAAGCCAAACTGGCGCATACAGCACCAATCGATTGACTTTATCTGCATGTCTTGTGGTGTAAAGCGCTGTAGTTACAGTGCCCCATGAATGCCCCATGACATTGATCTTCTCCAAACCTCTGCGCTTTCTAACCCAATCAGCTGCTGAAGCAAAATCGCGGGCTGCAGTATCAGTGTCAGCGATAGGCTGATTTTGCATCGGTGGTAAGTCCATTGCTGCTGGTCGAGAAGATTTGCCGTAACCTCGAATATCTAGCATATAAACATCAAAACCTTGCTGTGCCAGAACATCCATCCATGACAAGCCATCGAGTCTTAAATCAAAACCAGTTTCGGATGGATAGGTTGCACCGTGAACAAATAACAATACATTGTCTTTGTGAAAATTGGTCGTCGTTGCCAGTCGCTTATTTCGAACATACAAGTTGATGCCAGGCTCATCGCTAGGAATCATGAAATCTTCAATCAAAATTTGTGCATTCTTTTGCACTGATATTGTTGAGTCTTGATGGGCAAGCTTGATAGCGCAAGCACTGAGCCATGCAGGTAAGCAGATGACAAGCCCAAGGGTTAGCCATTTTCGAATAACGTTCTTCAAACCTGTTGAAATCATCCAATACTCCTTTAATGGGGACAAACCTTGAAGTGTTAATTCACCATGCTTACTAAAGCAGATTTCATTTGGCCTCAAAGTAGCAATTTGTTATACAAGGGGTTTTACTAGGACTGTCAAAACGATCAGTCCCCCTGGCTCAATCCTTGAGCTTGACGACTTGCATATTGACGCTTCCTTAGTGTTGATGAATGCGTCCATGACAACCCACCCCACCCGCGAAGCCTGGTTACTTGCAGCTGTTGAAATGCTGCGTCCTTTGTTCAAGGCCAAAAGCCACATCATTCCGGACAACTGCCAAGTGTGTGTCTTGCGGTTTTGCCAGTACCGGCAGCAAGCATCACATTGGCCAATGCTGGTCGCGCAAAAGCAGTGTGCATGACCGGAATCAGATTTTCATTTCGCCGGCTTTGTTGGATCCCGTGGCCGTTTTAGACACCTTGGTCCATGAGCTGGTTCATGCCGTGGACGATTGCGAACACAAGCACGGCAAGGAATTCAAAAAGATGGCGATCAGCTTGGGGATGGTGGGGCCGATGCGCAGCGCAGGTGCAGGACCTGAACTCAAGGCCAAGTTGACAGCGCTGGCCAGCCAATTGGGACCTTACCCGCATGGTGGATTGCACATTTCGACGCGCTTGGTCAAGCGCTCGCCCAGACCGCGCGCCAAATGCAAGGACTGTGGCTTTGAGGTGCCGATGTACAAAAAGTTCCTGGCCTTCGGCCCACCCCTTTGCCCTCAGCACAAAACCGAGATGGAACCTTTGGGTGAGTGGGATTAATTGCAATAAATGGGGTCAGATCAACATTAATTTTCTG
>RFVJ01000009.1 GCA_009928125.1 Betaproteobacteria bacterium | reverse complement strand
TACACCTGTGCAGTTGTATGACCAAGCGCGCGATGGCGTGGTCGACATCATCTGGACCTTGCCAGGCAACACAGCAGGCCGCTTCCCACGCGTGGAAGTCTTTGAACTCCCGTTCATGATGACCAATGCCGAAGCCACTTCCAAAGCCTATTGGGAATATGTGCAAACGATGGCACCCGATGAGTTCAAAGAAACGCAGGTCATTGCCCTGCAAGTGCATGGACCCGGTGTGATTCACACCGCCGACAAGCCCGTCAAAAATGTGGCGGACTTGAAGGGTTTGAAAATGCGTGCGCCAACACGCCAAGTGACCAAACTGATGGGCACCTTGGGCGCCATTCCTGTGGGCATGCCTCTGCCTGGCATCCCCGATGCGTTGTCCAAGGGCACGATCAATGGTGCGGTCATTCCTTGGGAAGTGGTGCCTTCTGTCAAAGTGCACGAACTGACCAAAAACCACGCCGAGTTTGACCCTGCAGGCGGCAGCCTCTACACCACCACATTTGTGATGGCCATGAACAAAGCCAAGTACAACGCGTTGCCACCTGATTTGAAGAAAATCATCGACAACAACAGCGGCATTGAAACTTCTGGTTGGCTGGGTAAAGTTCAACAAGAAGGCGACATTGCCGGCCGCAAAGCCGCCAGCGACCGTGGCAACGCCATCTTCACTGTCAGCCCGGAAGAAGCCCAAGAATTCCGTCGCAAGTCTCGCACCCTGGAAGTGGAATGGGTTGAAGACATGAACAAGCGTGGCTACGACGGCCGCAAGCTGCTGGACACTGCGCGTGCTTTGATTGAAAAGCACAGCAAGGCGCCAGCTGCCAAAGCCCCAGCGAAAAAAGCTTGAGCTTCCAGCGCCAATTGATCAAACACTGCCGAGCCTGTGGTTCGGCAGTTTTGTATCGAGTCCCCGATGATGGCGATACCAAAGAGCGTGCTGTTTGCACAGCATGCAATTTGGTTCATTATGAAAATCCACTCAACGTTGTCGGCACAGTGCCTTACCTGGGCAAGCGCGTCCTTCTTTGCAAACGCAACATTGAGCCGCGCAAAGGCAAGTGGACATTGCCCGCAGGCTTCATGGAGCTTGGCGAAAGCACGTCTGAGGGGGCCGCAAGGGAGACTTCTGAAGAAGCAGGCGCCAATTTCACCATGGGCCCTCTGATCACCGTCATGAGTGTGCCACGCGTCGGTCAAGTTCACCTTTACTATTTGGCCGAATTGCTCAATGAAGAATTCAACCCTGGTTTCGAAACACAAGAAGCGCGCATGTTTCTAGAGTCAGAAATTCCTTGGGACGAATTGGCATTTCGCACCGTCCAGGAAACTTTGAAGCATTATTTTGCGGATCACAAAGCAGGACATTTTCAGGTTCATGCATTCAACATTGACTGAAGTCATCCTGAGCCGCGTGTGATCCGTTGTATCCTCGTCGTGTTTTGTTTTTTGAAGGAAGTACCATGTACAAAATCATCGTTGCAGGTGTCTTGAGCACCCTGGCCTTGGCCTCAGTGGCCCAAACTGCTGCACCTACAGCCCCTGTCGTACCAGCGGCACCCGCTGCGGCCCCAGCGACTGCGCCCGCCGCTGCACCCGCTGCAGCACCGGCTGCCAAACCAGCCGCAGAAGCACCGAAAGCCACCAAAAAGGCTGCCAAAAAGAAAAAATCCAAAAGCAAAAAGAAGGCTGCCTGATTTTTCTGGCACCGCCCAACAAGCCCTGCTCAGCAGGGCTTGAAAATAGACCCGTGGCCATTCCTCAATCGTTTATTCAAGAACTGCTTTCCCGCGTTGACGTCGTGGAGGTGGTCGGCCGCTATGTCCAGCTCAAAAAAGGTGGCGCCAACTTCATGGGCTTGTGCCCGTTTCATGGCGAGAAATCACCCAGTTTCACCGTCAGCCCCACCAAACAATTTTTTCACTGCTTTGGTTGCGGCAAAAACGGCAATGCCCTTGGTTTTCTCATGGACCATGCAGGGATGACCTTCATCGAAGCCGTCAAAGATTTGGCGCAACAAACGGGCATGACTGTCCCAGAGGACGACCTGACACCCCAAGACCGCGCCAAAGCAGCTGAGCAAAAACAAAAACAAAACTCGCTGACCGACATGCTTGAAAAAGCGGGGGAATCCTATCGTCAGCATTTGAAGTCCGCACCCAAGGCCATTGAATACCTCAAGGGGCGCGGCTTGTCAGGCCAAATTGCCAAACGCTTTGGTTTGGGCTATGCGCCAGAGGGCTGGCGCAGTTTGGCAAGCGTGTTTCCCAACTACGATGACCCCTTGTTGGTCGAAAGTGGCCTGGTGATCGTGAACGACGATGACGACAAGCGCTACGACCGTTTCAGAGATCGCGTGATGTTCCCCATTCGCAACATCAAAGGCGAATGCATTGGCTTTGGCGGACGGGTGATGGGCGATGGCACCCCCAAATACCTGAACTCTCCCGAAACGCCAGTGTTTCACAAAGGACGTGAACTCTATGGCCTGTTTGAGGCCAGAGAAAGTATTCACAGTGCAGGCTATGTGCTGGTCACTGAAGGTTACATGGACGTTGTGGCGCTTGCGCAATGGGGCTTCCCCAATGCGGTGGCCACTTTGGGCACAGCATGCACGCCTGACCATGTGCAAAAACTTTTCCGATTCACCGATTCAGTGGTGTTCAGTTTTGATGGCGACAACGCAGGTCGTCGTGCTGCCCGTAAAGCGCTCGACGGCGCCTTGGGCTATGCCACCGACGTGCGCAGCATCAAATTTTTATTTCTGCCCCAAGAACACGACCCCGACAGTTTCATTCGCGAAAAAGGCTTCGAAGCCTTTGCCCAATGCGTCGCACAAGCCACGCCCTTGTCCAAATTTTTGATCGAGGTGGCATCGGATGGCTGCGACTTGCAATCCGCCGAAGGTCGAGCCCATCTGTCAAGCAATGCAAGCCCCTTGTGGCGCGCATTGCCTGATGGCGCATTGAAGCGACAGTTGTTGACGGAGTTGGCCCAATTGATCCAGCTCGATCCTGCCGAGTTGGCGGGACTGTGGTTGCAACAAGCCGAAGCCGCAGCAGCTCGAAGCCAGCCGCGCGGCAGCGCACAAAGTCATGCCAACCAAGGCGTGAGGCGTGAAACCCAAGCGTTCGGATCAGCTGCTGATGACCCTGAGGGCCAAGTCTCCCCTTTTGAAGGCAGCCGCGGTGCCGCCCTTTCAAAATCAGGGTCACGTGGACGCCCGGATGGTAAAACTTGGCAAAAAGATGCCAACGGCAAATGGCGCTTGGTCGATGGCCATGCGCAACCCCTGCAATGGGGGCCCAGAACGCCACTGGCCAATCGAGCAGACCACGCTGTCCGACTTGTGTTGACCAACATGGCCTTGTGGGACAGCTTGTCGTCAGAGGACCACGCCCTCCTTTGCGATTTGCCGGGTGAACACGGTCTATTGATGCGCTGGGTTGAGAGCCAATTTCATGACCATGGCCCCTTGGCTTGGGGCACGCTGCAATCTGAAATTCAAAGTCAAGCCTTTGCACCTTTGGCGGCCAAATTGATGGCGGGGCATCTGCCGCTTGAGCCTGGCGCGGCAACTGAAGGGGAGCCTGGAGAGGCCCACAAAGAAGTGCGAATGTTGCTCAATTTGATGCTGATTGACCAACTCAAAAGCCAAGAAACTGCGGCGCTGAAAGAGGCCGAAAGTGGTCAAGACCCCGAGGCGTATCAGCGTTGGCGGGAATTGCATCAGAGGCGAAAAAGCCTGATTGGCGCTCAAACGCCTTGAAGTCTTTCCGACTATTTGGGTATAATCCAAAATTCAGGCAAGAGCGACAGCAGCACCTCCGGACCCGGCCAACGCCACAGCGCACCTCCCTCCTCGGGACGGCCAACCTACCGCAAGGACTGCACTCCAAATGTTCGCCCAGACATCTTGCCCCAAAACCTTGCCAATGATTGCACCTGCTTGCAGGACAGCATTGGCATTTCCTCTCGCGTCAGAAGTTTGTGACGCAGCGTTTGTTTCCAAGTTCGTTTGCAGTCCTGAGGTCCATCATGCCCGCTCCAAAGCCGAAGAAGCCCGTTAAAGCACAAGCCAAATCTGGCGCAGCCAAATCAGTCAAACCCCTTGCCAAAGTTGCTGCCAAACCAGCCGCCAAGTCCCCTGCCAAGCCTGTGACCAAATCGGTCCCCGCCAAAGCAACAAAACCCGCGGCCAAAGCAGCACCCAAAGCAAGTCCGGTGAAAGCCAAGGCAAGCGCCAAACCAGCACCCAAAGTCACCGCCAAGCCCGTCGTGAAAACGCCAGTCAAAGCTGTGGCCAAGCCTGTTGTCAAGCCCACTGCCAAAGTTGCCACACCGGCCAAGAAAGTCAGCGCAGTGCCCGTTTCCAAAAAACAAGCGCCCGTCAAGGCGGTTGCCAAATCAAGCAACAAATCAAGTAGCAAAGTTGCAAAACCCGAGCCCCAAAAGGTCAGTGCCAAGCCCATCGCCAAAGAAGTCATCAAAGCGCCCATCAAGGTCAAAGGCAAAGTCGTTGGCAAAGAGGCCAGCAAATCAGAGGTGAAAGTTGCGGAGGCCAAGGTTGCCAAAGTGGCAGGCAACAAGCCGGCCAAAACAACGCCACCCGAAACCGACCTGAAACCGACGGGTGCCAAGCGGGGTCGCAAACCCAAAGCAGGGGCAACAGCACCTGCCGATGAAGATCTGAGTGACATCGAAGATGACTTGGCGGGTGAGCCCGTAGCCGAGTCAACGGAAAAAGCCAAACCGCTGCGCATGAAAATCAGCAAGGCCAAAGAGCGCGCCTTGATGAAAGAATTTGGTTTGGATGAAACTGTGCTGTCTGAAGAAGACATGGCCAAACGTCGTCAACGTTTGAAGGCCTTGATCAAGTTGGGCAAGACGCGCGGTTACCTGACACACGGCGAAATTTCAGACCACTTGCCCGACAAGCTGGTGGATGCAGAAACATTGGAGGTGGTGATCGCCACCTTGAATGATTTGGGCGTGGCCGTTTACGAACAAACCCCCGATGCTGAAACGCTGATCATCACCGACAACGCACCGACAGGCTCCACCGAGGAAGAAGCCGAAGAAGCTGCGGAAGCCGCCTTGTCCACAGTGGACAGTGAGTTTGGTCGCACAACCGATCCCGTTCGCATGTACATGCGCGAAATGGGCACGGTTGAGTTGCTGACGCGCGAAGGTGAAATTGAAATCGCCAAGCGCATTGAAGGCGGCTTGATGGACATGATGACGGCCATCAGTGCCTCGCCTGCGACCATTGCTGAAATTTTGCGCCTGGCCGGTGAAATCCGCGAAGGCAAAGTCGTGATCTCCACTGTGGTGGACGGCTTCTCCAACATCAATGAAGCCGACGATTACGTGGCCGAAGAAGACTTCGACGAATTTGACGAGTCCGACGATGACGATGGCAAAGGTGGCTCGAAGGCCCTGACCAAAAAATTGGAAGAGTTGAAGAATCAAGCCCTTGAACGCTTTGATCGGATTTCACAGCTTTTCGACAAAGTGCACAAAATCTCGGCCAAAGAAGGCTGGGGTACAGCGGCTTACCAAAAAGCACAAAAAGAATTGTCGGAAGAATTGATGACCATTCGCTTTACCGCGAAGACCATCGAAAAGCTGTGTGACATGGTCCGTGGTCATGTGGACGACGTTCGCAAAAAAGAACGCGAATTGCGCCGCATCATTGTGGAAAAATGTGGCTACCCACAAGACCTGTTCATCGCAGAATTCAGTGGTCGCGACAAAAACAACCAACGCATTGCTTCGCACTTGCTCGATTTGAAATGGATCGAAAAACAAGCTGCCGCAGGCAAGCCTTGGAGCGCCGTGATGGGTCGCAACATTCCACCCGTGCAAGACATTCAGCAAAAACTGACGGACTTGCAAACCCGAGTGGTGGTGCCTTTGGACGAACTCAAAGACATCAACAAACGCATGAATGCAGGCGAACGTGCTTCACGTCATGCCAAGAAAGAAATGATCGAAGCCAACTTGCGTTTGGTCATTTCGATTGCCAAGAAATACACCAACCGTGGTTTGCAATTCCTGGATTTGATCCAAGAAGGCAACATTGGTTTGATGAAAGCCGTCGACAAGTTCGAATACCGTCGTGGTTACAAGTTCTCGACCTATGCCACATGGTGGATTCGTCAAGCCATCACCCGCTCGATTGCGGACCAAGCGCGCACCATCCGGATTCCGGTTCACATGATCGAGACGATCAACAAGATGAACCGCATTTCTCGCCAGCACTTGCAGGAATTTGGCTTTGAGCCGGATGCCAGCATCTTGGCCGAGAAAATGGAAATTCCGGAAGACAAGATTCGCAAGATCATGAAGATTGCCAAAGAGCCCATCTCCATGGAAACGCCAATCGGTGATGACGACGACAGCCACTTGGGTGACTTCATCGAAGACAGCGCCAACACCGCGCCTATCGATGCCGCCATGCAAGCAGGTCTGCGTGATGTGGTGAAAGACATTCTGGACAGCCTCACACCGCGCGAAGCCAAAGTGCTGCGCATGCGCTTTGGCATCGAAATGTCGACCGACCACACTTTGGAAGAAGTGGGCAAACAATTTGACGTCACACGCGAGCGCATTCGTCAAATAGAAGCCAAAGCACTTCGCAAGTTGAAACACCCCAGCCGCAGCGACAAACTGCGCAGCTTCATCGATACCATGTAAGGACGCCAGCCTGTTCAACAGCAATTTTTTGAAGACAAGAAAAACCCCCCGCGAGCCAGGGCTTGCGGGGGGTTTTTGCCAAAATGCGAATTACTCGCTCGCCATCACAATGGCTGCACCCATGGCCAAAACACCACCAGGCACAGCCCAAGTCGACTTCTCTTGAGGCTGCTCAGACGTCACAGGATCCAAATTAACGGCCACCTTGGGTCGGCGAGCGTCAATCACTCTCGCAGGCCCCACTTCGCCCTTGATTTGCTTGGTTAACTCAGTCAAAGCGCCGTGGGCCACACGAACGCTGACGGCGTTACCACCACTTTGAAGCAATTGCGCCAAGTCAGAAGTCGTTTCCTGCGTCCATTCTTGGCGCCATTTTTTTTGCGCTGCATGCGTGAGCCAACGACCTGTATGTCGGTTGAGCCGAGGTGGACATCCAATCAGAACCCAATTGGCTGCTTGCAATTTCTGTCCATTTGCTGGCAGCATGGGGATAACTTGTTGGAGTGCGTATTGCTTGTCGTCTATGTAAACAATGAATGTTTCCATTTTTTTCTCCTAGTTAAAAAAATTTGATTAGATGGTTTGTGTTTCTGATTCCTCTTGCACCTGTTTGCGAGTTCCCCACCAACCCATTGCCAACACGCCGGCAATTGCAACAATGTAAGTTGCAACACGCGCCACGTTGTGAATGGTTTCGCCGCCGTCAAAGACGTGATCGAGTAATTTTTCATTGATGATCATTTGCGCTGCGGTAAAAGCCAAAACAGCTGCACCCAAGTGAATGATCACAGGCCATTTTTCAACCAAGCGCAAGACCAACTTGCTGCCCAAAACCACAATGGGGATGCTGATCAGCAAACCAATGACCACCAGGTCAAAGGAGCCGTTGGCAGCACCTGCCACACCCAACACATTGTCAACACCCATCAAGGCATCGGCCACAATGATGGTTTTCATGGCACCCCAGAAGGTGGTGGCGCCAACGCCTTGGTGTTCATCTTCAGATGTGTCTGCAATGAGCTTGTAGGCAATCCATAAGAGACCCAAGCCACCCACCAGCATGAGACCGGGAATTTTAAGAAGCCACACCACACCGACCGTCATCGCGGAGCGAACCACGATGGCACCGACGGTTCCCCAGATGATGGCTTTATTTTGATGTTCTGGTGGGAGGTTGCGCGCTGCAAGCGCGATCACAATCGCGTTGTCGCCGGCCAATACCAAATCAATGAGAATGATGGCCAACAGCGCTGACCACCATGGGACTGAAAACAATTCCATGAAAGACCTTCAATAACGATCCGAACAAGTCACAAATGTCATGTGGACACGCGTGACACGAAAGATCGAAGGTCTTGCTTTGCTTGTTATAAATCAGTTATATGCCCAACAAACCGAGAGTTAAAAACTCCGTAATGACGATTTGTTGATCTTTTCGTGCTGTCTGAAGATAAATTCCGACTTGAAACTGAACACAAAAAGATTGAGCTACTCCCCAACGATGGTCGGATTAGATAGGAAGTGGCCCGGATTTGCCAAGCCACGCACGCATTAAACCTATTAAGTGTAGGGATTTTCAAATGCCGGAAATTAAGCCTTTTTGGCCACCAAAGTCAAGATGTCATAACTGGCGACCAACTCCTTGTCTTGGTTGGTCACTTCAACATCCCAGGCCACCACGCCCTGCCCCTGGCCGTTGGCGTCCTTTTTATTTCGGTCAATTTTGCGCTTGCACGTTAAGCGAACTTGAATGCTGTCACCCAAGCCCACTGGTTTCACAAAGCGCAGTGTGTCCAAGCCGTAATTGGCCAAAACTGGACCGGGCTCGGCCACCACGAACAAGCCTGCTGCATCTGACAAGACCAAATAGCCGTGCGCAATGCGTTTACCAAACGCCGAGGCTTTGGCGGCAGCATCGTCAAAGTGCATGTAGAACATGTCACCGGTGAGTTCACCAAATGCTTTGACATCCGCTTCACCGATGACTTTGGACGCCGTCTGCAAAGACTCGCCAATTTGCAATTCTTCAAAATAACGCTTGAAGGGATGTGTGCCTGTTTCGATGACTTTGGCACCCCGTGCATATTCACGCGTGATGGCCGTCAACATGCTGGGTGAACCTTGCACGGCCGCACGTTGCATCATGTGCGTCACAGCGCGAATACCGCCCAACTCTTCGCCGCCACCGGCGCGGCCTGGGCCGCCGTGTTTCAATGAGGGCAAGGGGGAACCGTGGCCTGTTGATTCGCCAGCTGATTCACGATCAAGCACATGCAAGCGGCCATGGTTGGCAGCCAGACGCGGCACCACTTGTGCTGCAAGTGCAGGCGTTTTGGTGATCAAAGAGCCCACCAAGCTGCCTTTGCCGCGCTTGGCCAAGGCCATGGCTTCTTCCATGTTGTCGTAAGGCATGAGCGTGCTGACGGGACCAAATGCTTCAATGTCGTGAACGCTGTCGGTGTTCATGGGTTGTTGGCACAAGAGCAATGTAGGCTGGAAGAAAGCGCCATGGGCCACTCCCTCGCCCACCAGACTGAAATTGGCATCGCCGCCACAAACCAGCTCAGCACTTTGACGCAGCAAAGCCACGCGCTCAGCAACATCTGACTGTTGTGATTTGGAAGCCAAGGCGCCCATCTTCACACCTTCCACAGAAGGATCGCCCACCACCACTTTGGCGAGGCGACAAATCGAATTCTTCGTCATCAGGCGACACATCGTCTGCCAAGATGGCGCAGTTCAGTGAGTCCGCTTCAGCGTTGAAAGGAATGCTGTTGCGCACGATGTTGGCATTGACGCGCAGCTTGGCGGCCGTGTCGGCTGAGCCGGTGAAAGTCACCACATCCGCCACATCCAAGCGATCTAACAAATCACCCGTGCTGCCAATGACCAATTGCAAAGCACCCTTGGGCAAGATGCCTGATTGGTCAATCATGCGAACCAAAGCTTCAGTGAGGTAGCTGGTATGCAACGGGGCCTTCGTGAATCAAATTGCCACTGGGCAATTCGCTGGCGGCCATGCTGGCATAGGCAAACAAAGTGCCCGTGCCCCCT
This sequence comes from Betaproteobacteria bacterium, assembly GCA_009928125.1. GTDB lineage: Bacteria > Pseudomonadota > Gammaproteobacteria > Burkholderiales > Burkholderiaceae_C > Limnohabitans_A. The sequence goes on along the minus strand of RFVJ01000009.1, from coordinate 18,676 downwards.
TCAATGTCAACCCACGAGTCGATGCGGGTTGCACCGGTATGCGCTGAAATGGCGTAGAGCTCTTCTTTGCGCTCACCCAAATATTTGGCCAATGCGCGCAAGGCTGCTGCACGCTGCTGGAAGTCCATGGCCAACATGCCTTGCAGACCCGTGGTTCGGCCATACTGAAGGGCTTCAGCAAAATCCAAGCTTTCGGCATGGGCAAAGGCCACTTCTTTGCCATTGATGGCGCTGTGGAGTGCTTGGGCAGCTTGTTGACCGATCCAACGGCCGGCGACAAAACTTTGGAGAACGGTGGTCATATGCGGTGCGCCTTATGGCAATGAAAAACAAACGTACAACATGCAGTCGAAATCCACTTCAATAATTAACCAACCGCACGGACTGGAAATATTATGCATGTTTCCATGTTTCTAAGCGAGCCCTCAAAATGCGGGTTAACCCTAGTTTTAAACAAGTCATGGCAAAACCAACATGCCAAAATCGCTTGATGACAAAGCTTTTACCCTGCGCTCTGATGATCTTGGCGAGTAGCACTGCAATTGCAGATGAAAAGCCAAAAAGTAATATGGGCTTTGAAATCATGCGCTCACAGACATTGGGCAATTGCTTGGCTTGCCATGAAATGCCCGGCGTCGAAGGCCTTGTGAGCACCATGGGGCCATCGCTGAAAGGCGTTGCGCGCAAGTGGACCCGTGCCGAATTGACGCAATGGGTGAAAGACGCCCGCCAAATGAACTCGCAAACGCTGATGCCCCCTTTTGGCACCACAGAGGGTCTGACAAAAGCTAACCCACCCCGTGCCATCTTGTCTGATGCACAAATTTCGCAGGTGGTTGATACTTTGCAAACATGGCAATGACACTTTCAGACCTCTGCGTTCCCGACAATCCCCAACGCCGCAGGGGTTTGGTGTGGGCCGCCAGTGCGTGTTGGATGGCAACACATTTGTCTGGCCAAGCAAGATCGATGACGGACATGTCGTCTGAAGGCATAGATTTGGTCTTTCCCAGGTTGGCCGACACCGGCAATGCAGTGCCCTTGCAAGCCCGCATTCGCGCGCCAGAAGGCACTTTCCTGAAATCCCTGCGGATCATCTTGCCCGAAAACCCCAATCCTTTGGCCTTGCAACTCAAACTGCATGGCGAACCTCAGAGTTACCAACTCAACACCCGGCTGCGATTGGCCGCCAGTCAGTCGGTCTGGGTTGTGGCTGCATTCAGCAACGGCACAGAGCGCGCCAACAGCGCGCCCACGGTCATCACTTCGACTGCGTGTTTGGACGATTCCTGATGAGCAGTCCTATTTTGACGCGCTTGGCTTTTGCGGGCCCACTCAAGGCAGGCGCAACCGTTGAAGCGAGATGGTCAGCGGCACACCCCATGGACTCTGGGTTCAGAGTGGACGATTCGGGTCGGAAAATTCCACGCAACATCATTCACACCGTCAAAGTTTTGCTCAACGAGCAATTGATCTTGGAAGCCGAATTGGGCACGGCCATGACTTCGCCTGTGTACTTGGCCTTTCCAATGCAAGTGCCTGCTGGTGGGGGTGTGGTGCGCGTTCTGTGGATGGACGATGCAGGGCAAGCCGGCGAAACGACGCAACGCTTGGTGGTCTAAGCATGCGATGGACCGCCTTTCAATTCACAGGATGGGCGCTTTGGATCTGCGCCCTGCCATTGACGCTGCTTGCGCAAGCCGCACCGCCCTTGTCACTGCGCAGTGGCAATGCCTTTTTAAGTTCAGACCTGCTGGCGATGCAAAACGATGCCACACGCAACCCCACGCAACTGTGGCTCGAACAGGGGCGCAAGCTTTGGGGCAACACGTCTCAAACAGGCAAGTGTTTTGAATGCCATGGTGAAGTTCAAAGCATGAAGGGCGTGGCCACACAATTTCCCAAGTGGTCAAGGTCCCAACAACTGCTGATCAATTTAGAAGATCAAATCTTGGCTTGCACGCAACGCAGTGGCCAAGCACTGAAAGGCCTAGAAAATCCAGATGTGTTGGCCCTGAGTGCGCTGCTGCATGAGGCCAGCCAAGGCTTGCCCTTTCGCATGGCCGCAGCGCCTGGCGAAGAAGTGCCATGGCAAGATGCGCTGAACAAAGGGGCTGAACAATTCACCACTCGCGCAGGCCGCATGAACTTGGCGTGTACACATTGCCATGATCTGAACATCGGCAAACAGATGCGTGCCGATGTGATCTCTCCGGCTCACCCCACAGGCTTTCCTATTTTCAAAATGAGTTGGCAAAGCATGGGCTCCATCGATCGACGTCTACGCGCTTGCTACTCTGGCGTCCAAGCTGAGGTGCCAGCGCCAGGCAGTCAAGCGCTGCGTCAACTGGAGCTGTTTCTCAAAGTTCGCGCTCAAGGACTGCCTGTCGATGGGCCTTCCTTGAGGCGTTGATCAGGCTCGCTTTCCCAAGTACGTGAGCGGCCCGCAGCTTACACAAATGTCAGACCCGCATTCTTAAGCGGCAAATCACGAACGGGTTTGCCTGTGGCCGCGAAAATGGCGTTCATGACAGCAGGCGCCACCACGCAAATGGTGGGCTCACCCACCCCACCCCAGAAGTCATAGGTGGGTACCAAGACGGTCTCGACCTTGGGCATTTGGCCCATGCGCAGCAGTGGGTAGGTGTCAAAATTGGTTTGCTGAATGCGGCCCTTCTCAACCGTGCATTCACCGAAGAATGTGGCGCTGAGACCCATGGCCACACCGCCCTCCACTTGCGCAGCCACTTGATGTGGATTGACAAAGTGGCCCGCGTTGGTGGCAAGCACCATGCGCAGCACTTTGACTTCACCCTTCGGACTGACCTTGACCTCGGCCACCGCAGCGGAATATGCACCATAGCCCATGAACTGGGCAATGCCACGGAACACACCTGTTGGCAAGGGCTTGCCCCAATCGCCCTTTTCTGCAGCCGCATTGAGAACCTGCAAATGCTTAGGGTGATTTTTCATCAGTGACTGACGGAATGCCAGTGAATCTTTGCCTGCTGCTTTGGCCACTTCTTCAATGAAGCATTCCATGTAAACACCATTTTGATTGGTGTTCACACCGCGCCATGGGCCCACCGGCACGTGGGTGTTGCGAATCGCATATTCGGTCAGCAAGTTGGGGAAGGTATAACCCAGTTGCGCTTCACCCGGTTCTTTCCAAAAGCCCTGCAATTGGCGCTCGTCTTTGCCATCTTTGATGGCAGAAGGATTGACCCATGCATTGATCGATTGACCTGAAGAGCGCAAGGTCAAGCCCACCAAATTGCCTTTGTCATCCAAGCCAGCGGTCATGTGGCACTGCGACAAGGGGCGGTAGAAGTCATGCGCCTGGTCTTCCTCTCGGCTCCAAATCATTTTGATGGGCGTACCGGGAAATTGTTTGGCAATGTTGACCGCTTGCGACACGTAATCTTGTTGGCCGCCCTTGCGACCAAACGCGCCCCCTAAATCTGTGACATGTACATCGCACTTCTCCAAAGGCAAGCCCGATGTCTCTGCCAACACAGCCAACGAGGCTTCTGCATTTTGGGTGGGCGCCCATATTTCTGCGCGATCTGCTGTGACACGCGCAGTGCAGTTCATGGGCTCCATCGGGGCATGCGACAAGAAAGGCGTGCTGTAAGTGGCCTCTACTTTTTGAGCGGCATTGGCCACCGCCGCAATGGCATCGCCTTCTTTGCGACCTGCATAGTTGCCTGGGGCTGTCAGACCCTCTTTCAAATGCGCGGCGATGGTGGCACTGTTGACTTTGGCATGCGGACCTTCGTCCCACACAATGGGCAACTGGGCCAGCGCATTCTTGGCACGCCACCATGTATCGGCCACAACAGCCACTGTGGTGGCATCCACACGCACCACAGATCGAACGCCGCGTAAAGTTTTGACTTTGCTGTCGTCAAAGCTGACCAGCTTGCCTCCAAAAACGGGACAGTCCATGACGGCAGCGCACAGCATGCCGTCCAGTTTGACGTCAATGCCGTAGGTTAATTTTCCATTGAGTTTGTCAAGTGTGTCCAAACGGCGCATGGACTTGCCTGCAATTTTCCAAGTGCGAGGATCTTTCAACACCATCGACTTGGCATCGGGCACGGGCAACTTGGCCGCAGCCGCAGCCACCTTGCCGTACGTGGTTTTTCGACCCGATGCAGCGTGTGTGATGACGCTGTTGGCCACCGTCAATTCTGAAACAGCCACAGACCATTCATTGGCGGCGGCTTGCATCAGCATGGTTCTGGCCACAGCCCCCCCACGGCGTACGTAATCATGGGACATGCGGATGCCACGACTCCCGCCTGTGCTCATGTCGCCCCATGCGCGCTTGCGTTTCAAGTTTTGTCCAGGCGTGGGGGACTCCGTGGTCACTTTTCGCCAATCGCACTCAAGTTCTTCGGCGACCAACTGGGCCAAACCCGTGCGTGTACCCTGCCCCATTTCAGAACGAACAATGCGAATGACACAAGTGTCGTCGGGTTTGACCAAGACCCAGATGCCCACCTCGGGTGAAGTATCCGTGGCTTGGGCCTTGGCCTCGGGGTTTGCAAACAGGTTCATACCCAAGGCCAAACCACCGCCTGCCATGGCGGAAGTTCCCAGCATGAAACGGCGGCGCGACAAGGGTGCCATTGAATTTGAAGTTGAATTCATGGTGCTCGCCTTAAACTTTGATTTGCTGAACCAAGGCACTGACTTCATCCGCATCCATTTTGGGTAATTTGCGGTTGCCAGCAGCCACATGGATGGCCTCACGGATGCGTTGGTAAGTGCCGCATCGGCAAATGTTGGTCATCACGTCATCGATGTCTTTGTCGCTTGGTTTGGGTTTGCGTTTCAGCAAAGAAGCCGCCGCCATGATTTGCCCTGATTGGCAGTAGCCGCATTGCGGCACATCCACTTGGGCCCAGGCCTTTTGCACAGGGTGGCTGCTGTTGGCAGACAAGCCCTCAATGGTGGTGATTTTTCGGCCCGCCATCGCAGAACCTGGCACAGCGCATGAGCGAATGGCTTGTCCATCGACGTGCACGGTACAGGCGCCGCATTGCGCAATGCCGCAACCGAACTTGGTGCCCGTGAGGCCCAAGACCTCACGGATCACCCACAACAAGGGCATCTCCGGTTCAGCGTCCACCTTTTGGACTTTGCCATTCACGTTGAGGGAATACATGCGCGTCTCCTGCAGTTGTTTGACGAATTAAAGCTTGCATCATTCTGCAGTGTTGGCTTTGACCTCAATTTTTAAAGGGCTGAGTTTTTTTCACATCAAAAAAAGAGGCCGAAGCCTCTTGCGGGTATGTCCTCCTGTTCAGAGGTTCATGGGATGTTTTCGAAAACTTCCGTGTCCACCTCAGAATTGGCTTGCGCGTTGTAGCGACTGCCCACCACGGTGTGTTCATTGATCAGCGCTTCAAGCCGTACCACCAAATCAGGACTCAATTTGACTTGGGCAGCACCCAGATCGTCCATCAAATGTTGCTCTCGGGTGGTGCCAGGAATGGGAATGATGTGAGGCGCTTTGTGCAGCAGCCAAGCCAAAGCCAATTGGGCAGGCGAACAGTCGGCTTCCTTGGCCAATTCCAGATAAGGCGCAAAGAGCTTGAAATTGGCGGCGTAGTTTTCTGCGGTGAATCGAGGCATGGATTTGCGGATGTCTTTGGCATCCAAGCCTTGAATGTCGAGCGGGCCGCACAAAAAGCCCCTGGCCACAGGACTGAAGCCGAACCAAATCGCTGAGGGCACCTACGCTGTCTTCAATGGGGACCTTTTTGTCCCAGCGGTGCAAGTAGTACAAATCGATCACATCGGTTTGAAGGCGCTTGAGGGCCTCTTCACACGTCTTGCGAATGGTTTCGGGCCGGCCATCTATGACACGCACCAATTTGCCATCACCGTTGACATCGACGCCAGTCATGCCACATTTGCTAGCGAGGGTGAACTTCTGACGGTGGGATTTCAGCACCTTGCCCACCAAAGTCTCATTGGCACCAAAGCCATACAAAGCGGCCGTGTCAAACAAGGTGACCCCTGCATCCAATGCCGTCAACAAGACCTTTTCAGCCTGTGCTTCAGAGACAGGCGCGCCATAGGCATGGCTGAGGTTCATGCAACCCAAGCCAATTTCACTGACTTGGAAGGGACCGATTTTTCTGTTTTTCATGCGTTGGCCTTTGATGAAGATAGAGCCCATGTGGGCAAAGGTGCTGAGCGGTGCAAGACGTCTTGATGCAGCCAAGTGGCACTTTTGCGCGCGCGCTCGGCCACCATGTCCAGTGGCAATTGTTGGTAGTCGTCATTGAAGACTTCGAAGCTGTAGTCGCCGCGATAGCCAATGCGCTCAAGCCGCAAAACCAAATCGGCCAACTGATCGCTGTGCACACCCTCCCCTGGAAACACACGGAAGGTTCGCGCTGTGGTCATGCGCTCTTCAAACGAAGGCGTTTCGTTCCACATGAAATCAGACAATTGCGCAAGGTAGATGCGTTCAGGGTCAATGTCTTCGATGGCATCGAGTGAGGTCTTTGCTGCAAAGATGTGAAATGAGTCAATGCCAATGCCCAAGTTGGGACAGTCTGCGCGGCAAACCACATCCCAGCTGGTGGTGAATTCATTGACGGTGCGCCCCCAAGACAAACCTTCGTAGGCCACCTTGATGCCCAAAGGAATGGCCATCATGGCGAGCTTTTTCAGATCCTTGGCAATGAGGTCCAAATCGTCTGTGGCATGGCGTGAGGTTGATGAGCAAGCCAGCAACACTTTGCTGCCTGTTGCCGCACACATTTCCAACATGGATTTTGCAATGTCAACTTTGTAATTGTGCAAATGCCCCGACAAACCTTCAAAGTCACGCAGCACTTGAAACCCTGTGGGACGCAAGCCGCTTTCTTGAACGGCTTTGACTGCAGCTTGCACGCCACCAGGGTGTCCAACCAAATCTCGCGCCATCAACATGACTTGAGAAAAACCCGCACGCTTCATGGCGTCTAACTTGGCCTCAAGTGAGCCCGCCATGGTGATGGTGTCCATGCCATAACCGTCAAGCATCTTCATGGCAATTCCTTAAGACGATTGATGAACCAGTTCAAACGAGACCGAGCCCAATGCACTTCGCGTGAGAGCGCCTCGGTCTTCAGGATGCAACTCTTGAGATTCCACGAATTCAACGCCGTTGGCTTTGAGCGTTTTAACAGCCTGTGCCACATCTTTCACGCCAAAGCCAATGCGCTTAAGGGACTCTGGCGCATCGTCAGCTTCCATCCAAGGATCGGGTTCTATCAGCTGCCACAGAAACTGACCGCAGGGGCTCTTCATCAATTTGCCTTTGGGCAAAATGCCAAATCGTTCGTCGTCTGGAATGACACTGAAATCAAACATGTGTTCATAGTAGGCCAACCAGTCTTCACTGCGAGCAGCGCCAATGTACTGCACCACGCCAAAGTAGCTCATGTCAGCCACAGCTGAGGGATGTTGATCGACGGTGGGGATGGGTTTGAAATCGATGTCGTAAATGGAAAATTCTTGCCAACGGTCGACAAAGTAGAAGCGCGTGCCGCCTGGGCCGTGAATGGCGGGGATGTGCAGTTCCATGGCCTGTGCATGGCTGGCCACTGACCAAGCGCCTAAATCAATGCAGCGGGTGTGCGCCTTCAGCGCATCTTGTACCCGAAACGCCACAGCAGAAATTTCAGCTTGACCATCGGCTGTGGCACTGACGCGCGCATCCTCAGGATTGGCGTTGACCACCAAATTCATGCCGCCTTGGCGATACAAAGTGACCTCTCGTGAACGGTGACGGGCAATGGGCCTGAAGCCCATGGACTCCAACACCTGACCTAAAGCTTGAGGGCGATTGGTCGCGTACTCAATGAACTCAATGCCTTGGATGCCCAAGCGGTTGGGCATTTCTGGGACATCTTCTCGATCTGTTGTGCGTAAATTCATGTCTCACTCCCATCGTCAATTCTCAGCCCAAACGGGCAACGCTGCGAAGTACTTCGGCGGTGGTGGTTTTGAACCCGAAGTATTCCAGATAAGCAGGTATTTGTTCAAACAGCATGTCCGAGCCCACTTGCACGCGGCATCCTCTTTGTTGTGCCGCCTGCAGGAACGCCGTCATCTCGGTGCGCATCACCACTTCACCCACAAAGGTGTTGGGTGCGAGGCGAGACACGTCCAACGGCAAAGGATCGCCTTCATTCATGCCCATCGGCGTTGCATTCACAACCAAGTCATGGCCTTCAGGGTCATTGGAACCGATACCCACCTGAATGGTTGGATATTCCTTCACCAGCCTTTGTGCCAAGGCTTCACATGAAGCCTTGTTGACATCAAACAAACTGATGGCAGCGATTTTCTCAGCGGCCATGGAAGCGGCAATGGCAGAACCCACACCGCCGGTACCGACCACCATCACGCGTTTGCCTGTCAGGTTAAAGCCTTTGCGTTGAACGCCGCGAACAAATCCAGCGCCGTCAAACATGTCACCCACCAAGCGACCTTGAGCGTCCATCTTGACCGCATTGCACGCACCCGCCACTTTGACGGTGGGCGTCACTTCATCCAACAAACCCACGGTAGTGACTTTGTGGGGCATGGTGATGAGTGCACCTCGAATGTTGCTCAGTTGAAACACCGATCTTAGAAATGCAGGGTAATGCTCGCCTTTGCAACCCATGGGGACCACCAATGCGTTGATCCCCTCTTTTTCAAAATAAGGGTTGTAGATCAAGGGTGACTTGAAACTGTGGGTGGGATAGCCGATGTGGGCGATCAACTCTGTGTTGCCGTCGATGTTCATGATCTAGAAATAAAAAAAGCGAAGCCTCAAGACGCGCAAGGAGGCTTCGCGAAAGGACTGCCCATCAGGTCTGACAATGGACCTTGGGTGCCAAATTACTTACGCAGCTTGGCCAATTCAGCTTGCAATTCAGCAACCGTTCCGGAAATGGCATCACCGTGCTTGGCAATGACAGGCTTCATCTTGTCGCGCAAGATGGCCATTTCAGAAGCAGGCAACGTGGTGATTTGCATGCCATTTTTTCTCAAGTTGTCGGTGATGCTGGCAGACAGGTTACGTGACTGTGTGCGCTGATGCTTGGTCGCTTCGGCCATGGCCTCCTCCATGATTTTCTTTTCTGCCGCAGTCAGACCATCCCAGAATCTTTTGCTCACCAACACAGACTGTGGGTTGTATTGGTGATTGCTCAAGACCATGTGCTTTTGCACTTCGTACAATTTGGCGGAGTTGATGGTGGCCACAGGGTTCTCTTGACCGTCCACTGCACCTTGTTCCAAAGCTGCGTACAACTCAGGGAATGGCAGCGGCGTGGGGTTGGCGCCCAAAGCCTTGACCCAGTCAACGTTGATGGCATTGGGGATCACGCGCAACTTCAAACCTTCGATATCAGAAACTTTGTTGATGGCGCGCTTGCCATTGGTGAGGTTGCGGAAACCCAGTTCAAAGTAACCCAAACCAATGATGCCTTTGTCGGCCAATTTAGCGTGCAATTTTTTGCCGAAAGGACCATCGACCACAGCATCAGCTTCGTTCGCGTTGGCGAACATGAAGGGGAAGTCGAAGACTTCAAAGTCTTTGATTTGGCTGGCCAAAATGCCAGAGTTCAATGACACCATTTCGAGCGCGCCGCCTTGAATGGCTGCCACGTTGGCTTGGTCGCTGCCCAATGTGCCACCTGGGAACAAGTTCACTTTGATCTTGCCACCCGATTTGCTTTCAACCACTTCTTTGAATTTTTCCATGCCCAACACAACGGGATGGCCCGCAGCATTTTGGTTGGCAAACTTGATGGTTTTTTCTTGTGCAAAAGCTACGCCCATGGCTGCAACAGCCACAGTGGCCAAAACTGTCTTGATCAAAACACGTTTCATGTCAGTGTCTCCTGATGAAATTGATGGTCGTACGCCGAACAAGGATTCCACTGTCTGGCGTACCCGGACAGACCGTGGAAAGAAACAATCAATAAAACCAACGCGCGGGCACCATGACCAAGGCTGGCCAGGCCACCATGGCAAACATGATCGCAAACTGAGCCACCATGAACGGCATGACGCCACGCGTCACCTCATCCATACTGACTTTGCCAACACCTGCCACTGCATTCAATACCGTGCCAACGGGCGGTGTGATCAAGCCAATGGCATTGTTGATGATGAAGAGCACGCCAAAGTAAACGGGGTCAATGCCAGCGGCTTTGACAACTGGCATCAACACAGGTGTCAACAACAAAATGGTGGGGGTCATGTCCAATGCCGTTCCCACCACCATGGTGATGACCATGATGGTGAACATCAACAATCGAGGACTGTCGAGCATGGGTTGAAGCAAAGCGATCAACTCTGCGGGCAAATTGGCCACCGTGATCAGCCAAGCAGAAACCATGGCAGCAGCCACCAAGAACATCACAATGGCACTGGTTTTGGCGGATGCCACAAACAAGGGCACCATGGATTTGAAATTCAGTTCTTTGTAAACAAACAAAGAAATCAACAATGCATACATGGCCGCAACGACAGCAGCTTCGGTGGGCGTGAAAACGCCAAACTTCAAACCAAAAACCACAATCAAGGGCAAGACCAAGGCCCAAGTCGCCTCTCGCATCGCCACGCCAATTTCCGTCATGGATTTACGGGGGGGCACTTCCACCACTTCTTTTCGCGCCAACCACCACCAGGTGACCCACAATGAAGCCCCCAACAAAATGCCTGGCACGATGCCTGCCATGAATAACTTGGAAATTGAGACGTTGCCCGCCACACCAAAAATCACAAAGCCAATGCTGGGCGGAATGACCGGGGCGATGATGCCCGCAGAGGCAATCAGTCCAGCAGAGCGTGCGCGGTCATGACCTGCTGCAACCATCATGGGCAAAAGCAAAGAAGCCAAGGCTGCGGCATCTGCCACAGCTGAGCCAGACAAGGCCGCCATGATGACCGCTGCCATGATGGTGACATAGCCCAAGCCACCTTTGATGTGACCCACACACGCCATGGCAAAGTTCACGATGCGGCGAGACAAACCACCCGCATTCATGATTTCACCGGCCAGCATGAAGAAAGGAACCGCCAACAAAGGAAAGCTGTTGGAACCTTCAATGAGGTTTTGCGCCAAGATTTGCGCATCAAACATGTTGAGGTGGACCATCAGCGCCACACCACAAATCAGCAATGAGAATGCAATAGGCACCCCTAAAGCCATGGCACCCAGCAAGGAAAGGACGAAAACAGCAATGGTCATTTGAATGTTCCTCTGTCTTGTGGGATGGGTTCAGTGTTTGTCGCCATGCGGCGCTTCTTCGGACTCTTGGAACATCATCAGCTCTTCATCCTTCATCTGACCCGTGATCAACTTGATGAAATCAAGCGCGATCATCAAGCCGCCCAGCACTGCGAAAATAAGGCCTGGGAAGTAAACCCAGCTGAGCGATACCTCCATCACCGCACTGGTACTGGTCCAGTTGATGATGGCTTGTTCATAAGCGCCTTTGAACAATAGCCAGCAGCACATCAGCATCAGCAATTGCGACAAGCCCATGCAGATTTTTTTTCCGACGGGCCCCAGACGCCCCACCAGCATGTCGGTTCCCAAGTGCTCATGCGAACGAAGAGCAACCACAGCGCCTAGAAACGTCATCCAAACAAACAGCCAACGGGAAAGCTCCTCGGACAGCGTGATACCGGAGTTGAAACCGTAACGCAGCAACACGTTACCAAATACCAATACCACCATGCCCGCCATGAAGGCTGCAATCAGGTATTCGATGGTTTTGCAAGTCAAATCCAAAAATCGAGTCATGAGAAGAATCCTTGTCTAGGCGCTTACTCAATAATGTACGAACTAGTTAGTTTTTTAAGATCAGTAGTTACCCTGACTTTTTTGTCGCCTGGCTGGCTATCTGGTATGTCGAAATGAAATAACGATGGCCATCAAACTTCAAACACACACGTAGTTGATCAGCATGTCGACAACCTGTGTTTTCTTCAAAGTTTGAGCCTTGCCCTGCGGTGATTTGCCTTTGAAAATCAAGCCAAATGTGTGCTGGTTAGACACATTGAAAAAGGTCAGCGCCGAAATGGCCGAGTGAATTTCGAGGGCTGTGAGATTTTTTTTGAAAACACCCTTCTTCACACCACGGGTGTAGAGATCTTGAATGGTTTGCAATGCCGAGCCGTTGAGCTTTTGGATTTCTTTGCTTTGGGCCAAATATTCGCCACGATGAACATTCTCAGACATCACCAAACGGATGAATTCTTCGTTGCTTTGATGATGATCGTAGGTAAATTCGACCAAGCGCTTGAGCGCCAACTCAGGCTCTAAGTCACTCAGGTGCAAATCGGCTTCAATCTGCCGCATACGACCGTAAGCAGCTTCCAGCACAGCCACATAAAGACCCTCTTTGCTGCCGAAGTAGTAATAGATCATCCGCTTGCTGGTGCGGGTGGCCGCCGCAATCTCGTCAATGCGAGCACCCGCCAAACCCTTGTCCGCGAATTCAGTCGTTGCCACGCTCAAGATTTCCGCCATGGTCCGCTGGGGATCATTGGTTCGACTTGCGCTGGTTTTGCGTGATGCCGTAGGTGAAAGTTTTGTCATTTGATGAATGTACCAGTTGGTTAATTATCAAATGAAATCTGCCCCAACGTCAACAGGCCATTCCCTCACGCAAGGAGATGGCTTGTCGATTGCCTCCAGCCTTGATCAGCAGATCAAGCGTTCAATTGCAACTCGAGGTCGTGCAAAACCTTGTAGCAAGGCAACACTTGCGCCACGCTTGAGCAAAGAACTCGCGGTCTTGCAATTCAATGCCGTTCATGGAAACGTCCACTTTGGAAACATCGATTTGCTCTTCTTTGCCTGTGTACAAATCGTCATAACGGGCCAAATAAGTGCCTGTGTCACCGATGTAACGGAAGTACGTTCCCAAAGGACCATCGTTGTTGAAGGACAAACTCAAGGTGCAAATAGCGCCATTGGCCGCTTGCAACTGAATGCTCATGTCCATGGCAATGCCCAGATGAGGATGAATGGGCCCTTGCACCGCATTGGCTTTGACAATCGGGCTGCCAGCTTGGTAAGCAAACAAATCCACCGTGTGAGCAGCGTGATGCCACAGCAGGTGATCGGTCCAGCTGCGAGGCTGGCCCAAAGCATTCATGTTGGTGCGGCGGAAAAAGTAAGTTTGAACGTCCATTTGCTGGATGTTGAACTCACCGGCCTTGATCTTTTGGTTGACCCACTGGTGGCTGGGGTTGAAGCGACGGGTGTGTCCACACATGGCCACCTTGCCTGTTGCCTTGGCCAAACGCACCACTTCTTCAGCATCTTTCCAGCTGTCAGCCAATGGAATTTCGACCTGTACGTGCTTGCCAGCTTTCAAGCAAGCCACGGACTGAGACGCGTGCATTTGCGTCGGGGTGCACAAGATCACAGCATCCACCTCTGGCAACGCCAAGCTGTCAGCCAAATCGGTGGTGACATGGCCAATGCCATATTTGTCAGCCACCTCTTTGGTTTTATCGAATTCACGGCCAATCAGTGACACCACTTCAACGCCGTCGATGTTCTTGATGCCATCCAAGTGTTTGATACCGAACGCACCCGCACCGGCCAGCGCAACTTTGATTGTTTTAGACATGTTGTTTTCCTCAGTTCAAAATTTGTTTTCTAGGATCAAATGACCCACTGCTGTGTTGGAAGCAGGCACATGGTAAAAGCGTTGCTTCAGCTCTGGCGCTTTGCCACCGGCCACATCGTTCATGGCGCCGCGGGCAATGAGCCACATCACCAACTCAATGCCTTCACTGCCCGCTTCGCGCACATAGTCGATGTGCGGGATGTCAGCAGCTGCTTGAGGATCGCTGATCAACTTGTCCAAGAATGCATTGTCAAAATCTTTGTTGATCAGACCTGCGCGCGCGCCCTGGAGTTGGTGACTCATGCCACCCGTGCCCCAAATTTGCACGTTGATGTCTTGGTCGTAACTTTCAATGGCTTTGCGAATGGCTTTGCCCAAATTAAAGCACCGCTGACCGCTCGGCACGGGGTACTGCACCACATTGACGGCAAATGGAATGACGGGGCATGGCCATTCAAAATGATCGGCGGGCGGTTGGCCACACATCAAAGACAAGGGCACGGTCAAGCCATGGTCCACATCCATCTTGTTGACGATGGTGAGGTCGAAATCTTGCTGAATGACCGACTGTGCAATGTGCGAAGCCAGTTCAGGATGTCCTTGCACAACCGGAACAGGGCGAGGTCCCCAACCTTCATCGGCTGGCTGAAATTGTGCGGCCGTGCCAATGGCGAATGTTGGAATGAAGTCAAGGCTGAACGCGGTGGCATGGTCGTTGTAGACCAAGAAGATCACATCAGGCTTGTTGTCCTTCATCCATTGTTTGCCGTACTCATAACCTTGGAAAACTGGTTGCCAATAAGGCTCTTGGGTTTTGCCCAAATCAAGGGCAGCACCAATGGCTGGAACATGTGATGTGAAAACGGAGGCTGTAATTTTGGCCATGGTCAATTTGCTTTCTTACCGGCGGAGCCTTGAGGTTGCTTGTGGGCTTGCGCATCGCCGTCTTCTCCCACATAGCGGTTGCCTTCAACAGAGCGGCCTCCGTTGATCATCATGTTGCGGTATTCCTCTTCCGTCATGCCCGTCATCGAACCCGCCATTTGCTGGAAGCTCTTGCCATCGGTTGCCCCAATTTTGGCCAGGAAGTAAATGTTGCCGCCCGTGCGCATGCACCAGTTCAAGTCGCGTGCCATGACCGCTTGTTTTTGCTCCTCGGTCATGGCCCACTCGTCCAAATAGGCACGTTCATTGGCTTTGAAACGTTCCCGGTTTTCGGCCTTCATGAGGGACATGCAAAATTGATTGATCCAGTAGCCTTTACGGCTTTGTTCTGCATCAAAAATGATGGTGCCAGGGACATCCAAATAAGGTTTGTCGAGTGCCATTAAACTTTCTCCTCGGGCCAGTACAAACGCATCGGGTTATCGACCAACAATTTCTGCTGCAACGCAGGCGTGGTGGCGATGTGGGGAATGAAGTCCACCAACAAGCCATCGTCGGGCATGTGCTTCTTCAAATTGGGGTGTGGCCAATCGGTTCCCCACAACACGCGGTCGGGAAACTCATCGACAATGGTTTTGGCAAAGGGCACCACATCTTGGTAGGCGTTTTGCTCACCATTCAAGGCAGGTGCGCCCGTCACCGACAAACGCTCTGGGCAAGTGACCTTGCACCAAACATTGCTGTGCTCACGCATGAATTTCAAAAACAACTGAAATTGAGGACCCTCCACTGGCAACTTCACATCGGGCGTACCCATGTGATCCACCACCACCACGGTTGGCAAGCCGGTAAAAAAGTCCCACAACTCCGGCAAGTCAACGGCCTCAAAGTAAATCACCACATGCCAGCCTAATTTTGCAATGCGACCCGCAATTTCCATCAACTCATCTTTGGGTGTGAAGTCCACCAACCTTTTGACAAAGTTGAAGCGAACGCCGCGCACACCTGCTTCGTGCATGGCTTGCAATTCTTCATCCGTGACGCTGCGCTTGACCGTCGCCACACCTCGCGCCTTGCCATTCGAGTGAAGCAAGGCATCGACCGTTGCGCGATTGTCGGAACCGTGACAGCTGGCACCCACCACAATGTTGCGAGAAAAACCGAGGTGATCTCGCAATGCAAACAACTGCTGCTTCGAAGCATCGCAGGGCGTGTACTTGCGCTCTGGCGCATAAGGAAATTCTGCGCCAGGGCCAAAGACGTGGCAATGCGCATCCACAGCGCCAGCGGGTAATTTGAATGTGGGTTTGCTAGGGCCTGAATACCAATCCAGCCAGCCAGGGGTTTTTTGAAATTCCATTTAAATGCTCACTCTGCTCAAGGGTTAATCGGGTTTGATGTTGGCCTCGCGCACCAACTTTTCGTAGCGTTGACGCTCACTGCGAATCAAATTGGCGAACATCTCTGATGAGCCTGGAATGACTTCGCCTCCCACAGCGTTCATGCGCTCTTTCACTTCTTTGGTTTGCAAAGCCTTTTGAATTTCGGCATGCAACTTCTGAACCACAGGCTTGGGTGTGGCGGCAGGTGCGACCACCCCGTACCAAACCGAGGCTTCAAATCCCGGAAAACCAGACTCTGCAATGGTCGGTACGTCAGGGTAAATGGCACTGCGTGTAGGACTCAACACCGCCAACACTTTCAATTTGCCACTCTTGGCGTGCGGCAATACTTCCAAAGCATTCACCGCCACCAAGGGCAACTGTCCCCCAATCGCATCGGTGATGGCGGGCGACCCTCCCTTGTAGGGAATGTGCTGTAAATCAATGCCAGCAGCCTTGGCAAAAAATTCGATGGCCATGTGAGGGGTTGAACCGTTGCCTGGACTTGCATAGGCAATTTGATTTGGCTTGGCTTTTGCCGCCTCTATGAGCTTGGCGACAGTTGCAAAAGGCACATTGGGATTGGCCGCAATGACAACGGGGACTCGTCCCACCAAAGACACGGCCGTTAATTCTTTTTCAGCATCAAAAGGCATGGGCTGGTACAAAGCCATGTTGGCCGCTAGGGCATTGGCGGCCATCATCAAGGTGTAGCCATCGGGCTCGGCTGTGATGACCGACTTCACGGCAATGTTGGTGCCGGCACCCGGTTTGTTTTCAATCACGAAACTTTGGCCCAATTGTGCGGCCAGGCTCTGACCTAGCGTTCGCGCAACCACATCGACGGCGCCGCCCGGCGCATAACCCACCACCATCTTCACGGGCTTGTTGGGATAGTTGGCTGTTGTTTGGGCCAACGCGAGGCTCGCAGAAAAAGCAGCGAACGCCACGCAAAAAGTTGGTATCAAAGTACGGATCTGCTTCATAAGAACTTTCTGACTTGAGTTTTCAATCGCGGGCTGTACCACGCAAACCTGAGCGTTGTACCGCCTTGTCCAATTCGCCGGTGCGAGTCACCTCTTTGGCAAAGTTGTCAACAAAGGGGCGACCCACTTCACGCCCCTTGGGAATGGCAATGGCCAAGTTTTCAAGCCCCCAGCGCCCCGACAACACGCGGCTGCCTGGCAGGGCATCCGACATCTCGAACAAAATGCCTTTGTTGGTGGCAAATGCATCGATCTGCAGGGTGTTCAACATGGTTTGCGCTTTTGCCAGAGATTCTGCAGGCACGACTTTGGCCCATTTAAAACGTTGGGTCAGCACACCTTGCGAAGAACTTCCTTGGCTCACGCCCACGCGCATACCCGCTTGATCAATCTCATTGATCGATTGGAGTGGGCTAGCGCCAATCACCAAATAACCCAACTCCAATCGAACCAGCGGCTCTGTGAAATCCATGTCTTTGGCGCGCACCGCTGTGGCATTGGTGAAGGTCATGTCGACCTTGCCATCTTTCAAAGCGTCCAACACTTGCGCCACACGGTCAAATTCAACAACCTGCACCGGCACGTCCAAGCGTTTGGCCATGCCTTTTCCCAAATCCAGTGCAATGCCAACACTCTCGCCTGTCTTGGGATCTTTCACCCAAGATGTGGGGCTACCTGGGTAGACACCCACACGCAAAACGCCCGAGGGCGCCAGGGCTTGACGCACTTCGGCAGAGACCGCGTCCGCTTTGGCGCGTGCACTGCTTTCGGTTGTTTGATGAACAACCGTCAAGTTGAAACAAGCACTGAGCGACAAGCTGAGCACGGCCACACTCAGGCTGCGCCATGCGAGTTGGAAATGATGGTTTGAAATCATGCGAGGTGTTCTTTCAAGTGACTGTCAATCTAGCTAGGCTTGATCGTTCAGTCGATGTACTTCAAACCTGCCTTGGCCAAAGGTTCTCGCATGTTGTACATGTCCAAACCCAATACACCTGCGGCCAATTTGGCGCGCTTCTCGCCTTCATTGGCTTCGCGCGCTTCAGCGGCATCGGCCACTTTTTGTGCCCAAGCAGCGGGCACCACCACCACACCATCGTCGTCGGCAACGACTGCATCGCCCGGGTTCACATTCACGCCGG
Organism: Betaproteobacteria bacterium; assembly: GCA_009928125.1. GTDB lineage: Bacteria > Pseudomonadota > Gammaproteobacteria > Burkholderiales > Burkholderiaceae_C > Limnohabitans_A. The sequence continues at coordinate 626 of RFVJ01000009.1, read as the reverse complement.
CACACACCACCGGAATGTTGACCGAACCCAATGTGGACTTGATGGTGCCTTTGGCGCTGATGCCTTTGCTCCAAACAGGAAACCCCATGGCGGTGAGTTCGCGCACATCACGCACGCCAGCATCGATCACCAAGGCCTTGGCACCGCGTGCCATGAAGGAAGTGGCCAGCAAGTCACCAAAGAAACCATCACAGTTGTCGGCACTGATGGCCGCAACCACGATGTCGCCCGGTTGAATTTGTTCTGCCACGACGTGCATCATCCAATTGTCGCCAGGGTGCAGCAAGACCGTGACGGCTGTGCCTGATACAGGGGCACCACTGTAGATGGGACGCATGTACTTTTGCATCAAACCTACACGGCCCATGGCTTCGTGCACGGTGGCCACGCCAAAACGGCCCAGCTTGTCGACGGCTGCTTTGTCTGCACGTGTGATGTTGCGTTTCACAATTCCAAGTTCTGTCATGTCAATTCCAATGGTTCATTTGCAATGATTGAAAGGTGCTGCTGTTTAAAGGCCTTTGGCCTTCAAGTGCGCATCCAAACGGGGGAACACACGGCGTGTATTGCCCTCATAAATTTTGTAGCGTTGCGCATCGTTCAAGATGTTGGACGCTTGGATGTAA
>RFVJ01000080.1 GCA_009928125.1 Betaproteobacteria bacterium | reverse complement strand
CGGCTACTTTGCAGACCCTGGCTACAAAGATGTGCCCAATTTGGCACAGTTGGGTTTTCCATTGGCTGAGGTCAATGCGCAAGGCGATGTGGTCATTACCAAACTGGCCGATGCAGGTGGTTGTGTCACGGTACAAACTTGTACTGAACAACTGCTCTATGAAATAGAGAACCCTTCGCAGTATTTTCAACCCGATGTGGTGGCAGACTTTTCCCAAGTGCAACTGTTACAGACTGGTCCTGACAGAGTTCAGGCCATCGGCGCCAGCGGTTCACCGCGCCCCGAAACGCTCAAGGTGACCGTGGGGTACCGCGATGGTTTTGTAGGCGAGGGTCAAATGTCTTATGCTGGCCCCAATGCCAAAGCACGTGCCCAATTGGCCCTCGATTTGGTCAAGGCCCGATTGGCCGACGCTGGCTTGGGGCATTTTGAAGCACGCTACGACCTCATTGGCGTCAACGCCATCTTTGGCAATCACTCAGGCCATCACGACCTGACCTATGCGGCACCTGAAGAGGTAAGGGTTAGAGTAGCAGTGCGCGTTCAAACGCAAGCACAAGCTCTTGAAGTAGCCAACGAAGTGGAAGCGCTGTATACCAATGGACCCGCAGGGGGCGGGGGGGCCAGCAAAACAGTGCGCGAGGTCATTGCAGCGGCCTCCATGCTAATGCCAAGAGCAGCCATTCAAACGAAAACTGTGCTGCTAGACATTTCTGCAGGCGAGGTCTGAAATGCTTTTACGCGACATTGCACACACCCGAACCGGCGACAAGGGCAATCGGGCCACTTTGTCGGTCATCGCTTATGACCGCAAGAATTTCGAACTGCTTCAAAAATTTGTCACTTCCGAGAGAGTTTTAGCCCACTTTGAAGGCGTTGTAGGTGGTCCCATAGAGCGTTTCAGTTTGCCTCAACTCGGCGCCCTGAACTTTGTCATGCACAACGCACTTGGCGGAGGCGTTACCCGGTCTTTGGCCCTAGATGCCCACGGGAAATGCCTGAGTGCCAAACTGCTTGATCTTGTGATTGAATAGACCTGCTTTGTAATTGGACATATCATGAAAAAAATTCGCAATTTCGGCCTGAAAAAAAGCTTGCTCACCGCGTTGTTAGGCTTTGGCTTTGCATTGGGCGCCACACAAGCACAAGCGCAGGCCTACCCCAATAAACCCATCAAGGCCATCGTGCCATTTGCAGCGGGCAGTGCCACCGATCAAATTGGTCGAGCCTTTGCTCAAAAAATGTCAGATGTGTTGGGCCAACCCATCGTGGTTGAAAACAAAGCCGGCGTCAACGGCATGCTAGGTGCCGATGCAGTTGCCAAATCGGCACCCGATGGCTACACCATCCTCATTGGTACCAACAGCACCAATGCAGCCCTTAAAAGCTTGATGAAGAAACTGCCCTACGATCAAGACACCGCCTTTGCGCCAATTGGATACATGGGTTCAGTGCCCCTGATTGTGGCCGTCAACAACGAAGTGCCTGTCAAAAATTTGAAAGAGTTTGTCGACATGGCCAAGGCCAAACCAACACAAGTGACGTTTGCAAGCGCCAGCACATCTCAACTGGTTTCCTCTGAAATGTTGGCCAGCATGGCTGGCGTTCAAATGACCCATGTGCCTTACAAAAGCGGTCCTGCGGCCATGACCGACCTCATTGGTGGCCAAGTCAACATGTTCACCGCCGACTTTGCAGTGATGCTGCCACAAGTTAAAGCTGGCAAAATTCGCGGTTTGGCAGTGACATCTACACAGCGCTCAAAAGCCATCCCTGAGTTGCCCACAGTCAATGAAGCTCTGGGCTTAAAAGACTATGAGTTGATTGCTTACTTTGCCATGTTTGCACCGGCTGGCACGCCAGCAGATGTCATTCAAAAGCTCAACACCGCACTCAATGCCGCGGCCAACGACAAGGCCATTCTGGAGCGTTTTTCTGCACTCGGATTTGAAACTTCACCGGCTTCACCTGAAGCCCTGGCGCAACGCTCCAAAACAGAAACTGCCAAATGGGCCAAAGCCATTCGCGAAGCCAAAATTGAAGCGCAGTAAAACTTCAATCTAAGGAGAGTGTGTTTTGGAAGTTTCTTTTCACGAAGAAATAGAAGCCCTTCGTGCAGGTGATGGCGAGATTTTCCAAGGTGAAGGCATTCTTGCCATTACCAAAGGATTGCTCCAATCTGGCGTGGCCTATGTAGGCGGCTATCAAGGCGCGCCAGTGTCACATTTGCTCGATGTCATGGTGCAGGCAAAGCCTTACATGGACGAGTTGGGCGTGCATGTAGAGGCTTGCGCCAACGAGGCTTCTGCTGCGGCCATGCTGGGCGCCTCCATCCACTACCCAATTCGAGGCGCAGTCACTTGGAAGTCCATCGTGGGCACCAACGTGGCTGCCGATGCGCTTTCCAATTTGTCTTCGCCCGGCGTCACCGGTGGCGTGCTCATTGTGGTGGGCGAGGACTACGGCGAAGGCGCAAGTGTCATTCAAGAAAGAACCCATGCCTATGCTTTGAAATCGGGCATGTGTTTATTAGACCCGCGGCCAGAGCTTGGCCAAATGGTCAACATGGTTGAGCACGGCTTTCGGCTGTCCGAAGCCTCCAACATGCCGGTCATGATGGAGCTGCGCATTCGCACGTGTCACGTGAAGGGCCAGTTTGTCTGCAAAGACAATGTCGCACCACGGCTTTCCAAGAAAAATCTGTTGCAAGAGCCGGCCTCATTCAATTACATGCGATTGGCTCACCCGCCTGTTACGTTTGCACAAGAAAAACGCAAAGTAGAGCATCGCTTGCCAGCGGCACGTGACTACATCGTTCAGCACCAATTGAATGAGCATTTTCAAGGCACAACCCATGCAGATTTGGGCTTGGTCGTTCAAGGTGGGCTCTACAACACCCTCATCAGGGCACTTCAACAATTTGACTTGTCAGATGCATTTGGTGTGTCCCGTCTTTCCATCTTGGTGCTGAATGTCACCTACCCTTTGGTACCAGCTGAACTGACCAATTTTTGCAAAGGCAAAACGGCCGTTTTGTTGCTCGAGGAAGGTCAGCCCGAGTACATAGAGCAAGAACTTGCGCTCATGCTGCGCCGACTAGATTTACAAACGCCTGTGCATGGCAAGGACATGCTGCCTAGCGGCGGCGAGTACACCGCAGAAGTCATGGCCGATGGCCTGTTGAAGTTTTTGGACAAACACCGCCCCTCGGCCATTCCTGAAAGCTCACGCAATTGGCTTCAAAGCAACGCTCAAAGACGCAAGCAAGTACAGGCCATGCTGGGTGCACCGATTCCTGCGCGCCCACCTAGCATGTGCGTTGGGTGTCCCGAGAGACCCGTTTTCTCTGCGCTCAAGTTAGCCCAAGAAACAGTCGGCCCTGTGCATGTCTCTGGTGATATCGGATGTCACGCCCTGGCCACATTCGAGCCCTTCTCTGTGGGCCACTCTATCTTGGGCTATGGCATGAGCTTGGCCAGTCGTGCAGGCGTCTCGCCCCTCATGAAAAGAAGAGTGCTGTCTGTGATGGGCGATGGCGGCTTTTGGCACAACGGTTTGCTCACGGGAGTACAAAGCGCTCTGTTCAACGGTGACGATGCCGTCCTCTTGATCTTCAAAAATGGTTACACCTCTGCTACGGGCACCCAAGACATCATTAACACGCCCTCCGAAGCCGACAAAGATGCGAGTCCCGACAAGCGTCAGAGTTTGGCGCACACCAGCAAAGTGATTGAAGCCACTTTGGAGGGCTTGGGCGTTAAATGGCTCAGAACTGTGCACACTTATGAAGTTGCGCACATGCAGGCAACCCTTACTGAAGCTTTCACCACCGATTTTCAAGGCTTGAAAGTCATTGTGGCGGAGGGTGAATGCCAATTAGAGCGACAGCGCCGCATCAAGCCCTGGTTGGCGCAGCTAAAGGCCTCGGGCCAACGTGCATTGCGCGTGAAATATGGTGTGGATGAAGATGTTTGCAACGGCGACCACGCTTGCATCAGACTCTCTGGCTGCCCCACCTTGACACTTAAAGACAACCCGGACCCCTTAAAGGTCGACCCAGTTGCCACAGTGATTGATGGTTGTGTAGGTTGCGGTCTGTGTGGTGAGAATGCCCATGCCGCTACGCTTTGCCCTTCTTTCTACCGCGCCGAAATTGTTCAAAACCCCAAACTGACAGAACGTCTATTTGGCCGACTGCAACAGGCCATCACACGCTTTTTGCAACCCGCATAACGCGCATCGCACATCGCACATCGCACAACACAAGATCTAAAGCCTCATGACCCAGCCTGTTTCTATTCTGTTGTGTGCCTTAGGCGGTGAAGGCGGCGGCGTCTTGGCAAATTGGTTAATTGATGTGGCCCGATTGGCCGACTGTCCAGCACAGGCTACTTCCATTCCGGGTGTTGCGCAGCGCACGGGCGCAACCACCTATTATTTGGAAATTTATCCCATACAGCGCACAGAATTGGCAGGTCGAATGCCTGTTCTGGGGCTGAACCCCTTGCCGGGTCGCTTAGACGCTTTGGTGTCTTCAGAGTTGTTAGAAACAGCAAGGCAAATCGCCAATGGTCTGGCTTCTAATGACCGAACTTGTGTCATCAGCTCATCTTCTCGCACCCTCACGACGGCTGAAAAAATGGTCATGGGTGATGGCCGCCAAGATGATGGCGCTTTGATGGGTGTCATTGCTGAAAATAGCTTGCGGCACCATGTGCTCGACATGGCGCGCATTTGCCAAGAAACGGGCACGTTGGTTAGCGCCGTGATGTTGGGTGCCATTGCCGCAAGTGGCTTACTGCCTTTTGCTCGTGCGCATTATGAAAGTGTGTTGGCTGGCAAAAGTGCTTCAGCCAAGGCCAGTCTTCGCGGCTTTGAGATGGCCTTCGATCATGTCAGCAAACAAAAAGAGCAGGCCCATTATTTAGAAAAAATATGGTCACCTTCTTTCAGCCAGTCAGAGCCCCTCAGCTCTGAGCAAGACAACAACTCAAACTTCAATGCACAGGCCCAAGTACCAAAGCAAGTCTTAGCAGAATTTCCAGCGGACATGCGCAAGGTTTTGGCCTTGGCCTACAACCGCGTTGCCCAGTATCAGGGCCAGGCCTATGCCCAGTTGCTGATCGAGCGTTTAAGAAAAATCAAACAACAAGAAACAGATGGCGCCTCAAACGCTGCCAGTTGCCCGGTCACGGCTGAGTCCACGCGCTGGCTGGCTTTGTGGATGGCCTATGACGACATCATTCAGGTAGCCTTTTTAAAAAGCCGCGCCCATCGTTGGCAACGCGTATCAGAAGAAGTCAAACTTCAAGAAGGCGAACTGCTCAAAATTTACGACCACTTCAAGCCGGGTGTGCCCGAGTTAGCAGCCATGCTGCCCGTATCTTGGGCTCAAGCCTTGTTAAAGTGGGACAAGCAGCGCATCGCCAATGGCAAAAGCCCTTGGTCAATGCCGATCAAGTTGGCCAGGCATTCGGTATGGGGCATGTTGAGCTTGCGCTTTTTGTCATTGCTGCGCGTCTTCAGGCCCTATGGCCACCGCTACATCACCGAACAAGCCTTGATTGAAGAATGGTTAAGTGGCATTGGGCGAGCATTTTCTGTATCGCCCCTTTTGGCGCTTGAAGTTGCACGTTGCGGCCAACTCATCAAGGGCTACGGCAGCACCAACGAACGTGGCAAAGAAAATCTGCTCCACATTCTTCACACTGTTTGCGTACCCAACAGTGCCAAATCGGTGGCCGAGCAAATTTCTGCCGTTGCCCAAATTCGAAAAGCGGCGCTGCAAGATGAGGCTGGTCAGCAACTTGACCAAGCGCTGATGTTGCATGGGGCCCCGGCTCGCCCCATCAAGGCCCAACCTATTTTGTGGATGAAGAATCCACGACTAAAGTCTAACCCTTAAAACGTACAAGACAACACTTTGACTGGAGACAAGATGCCAACCAAATCACTTTCCAAATTGATTGCCCAACCCACCAAAAGAACGCTAGCTGTTGCGCTTGGTCTTTTCTTAATGGGCTCATCTGTTTGCTCAAGTGCGTTGGCTCAAGCTTGGCCCACCAAGCCAGTCAAGGTGGTGGTGAACTTTCCACCGGGGGGGGCTGCAGATCAAATTGCACGTGCCATTGGCATTCCCCTGGCAGAAGCTTTGGGACAACCTGTCGTGATAGAAAACAAAGGCGGCGCCAACGGCAATTTAGGGGGTGAGTTAGTGGCCAAATCGCCAGCTGATGGCTATACCTTACTCATGAGTTCGGGTGGCATGGTGTCCGTCAACCCACACATTTATGCACGCATGCCGTTTGATCCCGCTAAGGATTTGGTCCCTGTCGCATCTGCCGCCAGGGTCTTGGTTTATTTGGTTGCAAAACCCAACTTTCCTGCTGACAACATTCAAACATTTTTGAAATATGTCAAAGAAAATCCAGGCAAACTTTCCTACGGTTCCGCAGGCAATGGCAGTTCGCCACACTTGGCGGGCGAGATGATGAAGAGCCAAGCAGGCTTGTTTGCGGTCCACGTACCTTACCGAGGCGCGGCGCCTGCTCTGCAAGACGTATTGGCTGGCCAGCTCGACTTTTATTTTGATCCAGGCATTGGTTTGGGCCAAGTTCGCGCTGGCAAGCTCAAGTTGTTGGCTGTTGGTAGCTTGAAGCGTTCACCCTTGTTTCCCAACGTACCAACGCTTGAAGAAGCTGGCCTGAAGGGCTTTGACGCAGATTCAGTATTTGGTTTTTATGCGCCAGCAGGCACACCTGCTGAAGTGATCAACAAACTCAATCGCGAAATCAATCGAATTCTGGCAACGCCTGCCTTGAAAGACCGAATTCAAAACTTGGGTGGTGAGGCGTTGCCCTTAACGCCCGCAGAGTTTGGTGCACGCGCAAATGATGATTCCAAGCGCTTTGGCGCCATCATTCGCGAGCGCAAAATTACTGGTGATTAATTCGCAAGACGCGACAGGTAATGTGAAATGGCCAGCAAGTCTTCATCTGTGATGCCATACAAAGAGGCAATCACGATGGGTTCTCTGCCATGTGGATTTCAAAGGCGTCGAAGGGATTGGGGGAATGCAAGTTTTTCCTAACCCAAAGGTGAGGTTTGTCATGCTTAAGCACTAGGTCATCGGGTCAGTCAGTGTAGGTTCTGAAATGCGCGTTGATTCTGTCTTTCAAATTTCACAAGGCATGTTTAGCCGATTTGAAATTGTTCTTTGTCATGGAACAGATCATCATTCAATCCGTTTGAAAGATGCTCATGACCCTGCGCAGTTATTTGTTTGTTCCCGCCACTCGCATTGAACGCATCGTCAAAGCGCACGCCAGTGGTGCGGGTGCTGTCATAGTGGATTTGGAGGATGCTGTGGCTTTGCAGGACAAAGACGCAGCCCGGGCCAGCTTGAAACAATGGTTAAAAAGTGCTGAGGCATTGCCTGTGTACGTCCGCATCAACGCGGCTGACACGGCTTGGTATCAACAAGATTGTGAGCTTTGTGCTTCAAGCAAAGTCATGGGCATCGTGGTTCCCAAAGCGGAGGACCCTTTACAACTGATGCATCTTCATCAGCAGTTGAACAGCAAATCTTTGTTGCCACTGATCGAAACGGCTTTAGGTTTTCATCAGGCCTTGTCGGTTGCCAGAGTGCCAGGAGTTGAGCGCTTGATGTTTGGTTCGATCGATTTCAAGAAAGACTTGGGTATTTCGGGGGAAGATGATGCGCTGTTGTTTTTCAGATCACAATTGGTCTTGGTTTCAAAGTTGGCAGGCTTGCAAGCCCCAGTCGATGGCGTGACCACGGCCATTGAAGACATGGCACCTGTCCTGCAAGACGCGAAGCGGGCCGTATCGCTGGGATTTGGCGCCAAGTTGTGCATTCACCCCAAACAAATTGCCACTGTTGAGCAAGCATTTTTGCCCAGTGCGTACGACATCGCGTGGGCGCAACGAGTTTTGAATGCTGCTGCACAAAGCATGGGTGCTGCGGTGGCACTGGACGGTCAGATGATCGACAAGCCTGTCATAGAACACGCACACTCGATACTTGCACGCGCTAAGGTCTAAATGTTAGACAGTTCTCGCGCCGTCTACTGGAAACTCAACACCGCTGATGAACTCGGCAGCATCTGTGGCCAAGAAATGCGCCACGGCTGCCACATCAGAGGGGCGTGACAAGCGACCCAAGGGAATGGTGGCAATGAACTTGGCGCGGTTCTCTGGTGTATCTGGTTGACCCATGAACTGTTGCAGCATGGCAGTTTCACCAATGACGGGGCAGATGGCGTTGACGCGTATGCCACTGCCGCCCAATTCGACAGCCATTGATTTGCTGAGCAAGTTCACGGCACCTTTGGAGGCGTTGTACCAGGTCAAGCCGGGTCTTGGTCGGATTCCTGCAGTGGAGCCAACATTCAAAATCACACCTTTGCCACGTGCAACCATGAGCGGGACAACGGCTTGGGTCATGTAGTAAATGGACTTCACATTGACCGCAAACATTTTGTCGAACAGGCTTTCTTCAACGTCCAGCATGGACTGGTTGTTGTGCGTCATGCCGGCGTTGTTGACCACAATGTCGGGTGAACCGAATTTTTCAATGCACGTTTTGACAGCCCCTTCGATGTGCGATTTTTTAGAAACATCGCATTCCACAAAATGAGCGTTGGCGCCCAATTGCGTTGCTAGCGCAGTGCCTGCTTGCGTTGCGATGTCGGCCAAAATGACTTTGGCACCTTCCTTCACATACAGCGAGGCAATGGCGGCGCCAAAGCCTGCTGCTGCGCCCGTCACGATGGCGATTTTTCCGTTGAGAGTGGTCATTTTCTTTTCTTCTGAAGTGTTGATTAGCCGTGGTAATGCACCAAGGTTTTGCAAGAGCTGAGTTCTTCCAGCGCCAACAAACCTTTTTCACGGCCATGACCGCTGCGCTTGGTGCCGCCGAAGGGCAATTCCACACCGCCGCCAGCACCGTAGCAATTCATGAACACTTGACCGGCTTGAACCGCCTTGGCCACGCGTTGCAGACGGCCAGCGTTTTCTGTCCATACCGCTGCCAATAAACCGTAGTCGGTGCCATTGGCCAACGCGATGGCGTCGGCTTCATCTTCGAAAGGAATGGCAGACAGCACAGGTCCAAAGATTTCTTCGCATGCCAAGGGATGGTTACGAGGAACAGGGCCAAACAAGGTGGGCTTCACAAAGTAGCCCGAAGCGTTGATACCAGAAGCAAAGCTGCCTTCGGCCAAAACAGGCACACCGCTTTCACGCGCTTGGTTGATGTAACGATTTACCCGTGCAAATTGTGCGGGGTTCATCACAGGGCCGCAATCGTGGTCCATCTCGGGGGCACCTACTTTGACTTTGGCGAAAGCTTCTGCCACTTTGGCCACAAAGCTGTCGTAGATGGAACGCTGCACCAATAGGCGACTACCCGCTGTACATGTTTGGCCAGCGTTTTGCACAATGGCACGCACAATGATGGGCACTGCGCGCTCAACGTCCACATCGTCAAACACGATTTGGGGTGACTTGCCACCCAATTCCAACACGCACTTCAC
>RFVJ01000079.1 GCA_009928125.1 Betaproteobacteria bacterium | reverse complement strand
TCGTAGACAAACTGCGTTTGGCTTATTACGAGATCGTGCCCGCCGAACTCAGAACTTTTTGCTCTTTAACGTCGCGCATTTCCAGCCATGTCTTGCGCAAATTTGGCATTGCAACCGAGTTGATGCCCTGCCAACTTTGGTACACCAACCAAACACAGAACTATGTGGTGGGATTTTTGGAACAGCAAGAGCCCAGCACTGAGTGGAACGGCCATGTCGTTTGCCGTGCAGGCAATGTCATCATCGATGCGGCCACGCAAAACCTTGAAGTGAAACTGGGCGTGTCAGTGCCATGGGTGGTGGTGGCCAGACGCTTTTTGGTGACCACTCAGTTGATTTCCAGAGCCAGACTCGACAACCATGCCATGTTGGAGTGGTTTTATCCACCTGCTCAAATGGACACCGAACCCCCCACTGAACCCGCCGCACTGGTCGAGCAGTATGGCAACTTGTTGTACGAACACATCACGCTTTCAACCCAATGAGCATCCTCAAAAAACTCGTGGTAATCAGCGTTTCGTCCGTTTTGTGACCTGATTTGGGGCGAGACAGAGTTTTCCTTCGATGTGCACTGGGTTTTTTTTCCGAGTGGCATTCGTTTCATTTTGGTATTGTTGGCGCTTGAATGGGGTGCAGTGGGCATTGCCTTGGGCGGGATGCTCTGGAATTTTCAAGATCACCCCGACTTGGGGCTCGAATTTGCATTGATCACCGGCTTGATTGCCGGCCTGTCCCCTGTCATTGCCCGAAGGTTGAGCATCCAATTCCTGGACTTGGACCCCGAATTCAAAGTTGTATCACCCCTCACCCTGTTGAAAATTTCCATACTTTTCGCTACCCTTAGCGCGCTTTTGCATCAAATTTGGTTTTCTACCCAAGGATTGACTGAACATTTTTCGCTGAGTTTGGGGGTGATGGCCATGAGCAATTTGGCTGGTACCTGGGCTGTCTTGATGATTTTCAAGATGCTCCTCCAAAGTACGGCAAAGCCGCCATCGAATTTGGACCCCTGATCATCATTTCTTCATCGTCCTTTACTACCAGAGCAAACCATCATGAATCAAATTTATCTGCGCTATTTGGTGTTGGCGGAAGCATTGCGTAAATCCAGCATTGATCTTTCTGGCATTGACGATGTGGGTAAAAAATTATTGGAAACCATTGCCATCCGCAGTGCCCAAGGACAACCTTTGGTGGTCACCCAAACCATGGAGCTGAGCGACATTGCAAGCCCCGCCACCATTCACCGCAGAATTGGCATTTTGTTAAAAGCGGGCCTGATCCAAGTGAAGCAAACCGAGCAAAATCAAAAGATCAAATTTCTGGTGCCCACTCAAATGAGCATCGATTATTTTGACAAGCTGGGCAAGCTCATGACCTCCGCCATGCGGGCTTAACCGTCCTGCACTTCACAAGGCCTGTAACACACGGTCTGGCGTTAAGGGCAGCGTTCTCAATCGAACCCCCGTGGCATCGAACACAGCGTTGGCCAATGCAGCGCCTGTGGGTCCTTGCGATGCTTCGCCCGTTCCCAAAAATGGCTGACCGGGTCGGTCAATCAACACAATGTCCACAGGCGGCACTTCAGAGAAAGTCAAAATGGGGTAACTGTTCCAGTCCCTGGACAACACGCGCGTCTTGTCCATCTGAACTTCTTCTTTGAGCGTCCAAGACAGCGATTGGATCAAACCCCCTTCAATTTGATTGCTGACCCCATCGGGATTGACCATGTGGCCACAATCGGCACTGGCCACGGCACGCAAAACTCGGATGCGACCATTTTGTCGATTGACTTCAACTTCCAAGGCCACTGCACAGTAACCGGCAATGTTTTTGTATTTGGCAAATCCAATGCCACGCCCGCGACCTGGTGTTTTGCGCCATTGTGACCAAGCAAATTTTTCGGCGGCCTTCACGATGACATCTCTGGCGCGCTCGTCCTTTAAAAATCGCAATCGGTAGTCGACAGGGTCAGCGCCTGTGGCATGGGCCAGCTCGTCGATGAAGGATTCAATGGCAAAAATGTTGGCATAGGCGCCCAGGCCACGCGTCGACGAAACGCGCAAAGGCATTTCGGTGATGAAGTGCGTGGTGACGTTGTGGCCTGGGAAGTCGTACAAAGCAATGGCGTTTCGATCGGCTGCATAGTTGGGGCCGCCGCCATTGACAGGTTTGGGCATGGCGAAAGGTTTTTCCAGATAAGCCGCCGACAGCAAATTACCGGGTTGACCGCTTGGCCTCGTACCGTGCGGCGTGGACCACAGGGTGTAGTCCCAATCGAGCACATTGCCTTGAGCGTCTAGGCTGGCCTTGGTTTTCATCACCATGGCAGAGCCATAGGGCTCCCAAGCGTGTTCTTGCTCGCGCGAGTATTGCAAGCGCACCGGTTGCCCAGGCACTTGCATGGCCAACAGGGCGGCATCTGCCGCTGCGTCATCGGCCATGTTATGGCCATAGCAACCCGATCCTTGGGTGTGCTGCATGCGCACCTTGTTGAGAGGCAAACCCAACATCTTGGCAATGGCTTCGCCCGTTTGAAACACAGACTGGCTGTGTGTTTGAACGGTCAAGACACCATCGGCGCCCAACGTGGCCATCGCAGCCGAGGTGCCAATTGAGCCATGCATGTGGTACGGCCGATAGTATTGAGCTTCCACAACGCGGGCGACAGGTGTGTTGGCGCTGGCGGAGTTGGCTCTGGTTTGTTTCTTGCCAAACAACATGCCTTTGGGCCTGAGTTCTTGAACAAAAATTGCTTCTCCCAAGACTTTGGCTTGGATGTCAGGGCGTGGCACGGAGCGGCCAATGTAGCGATGCTCACTGATGAGTTTGGGTTTGACCAAACCCGTTGCCTCACGGTTGAGCGATTCGCCAATCACCAACTCCCAATAGCTGATTTGCGCGCCGTTGCCCGAGCGAATCACGCCGTTTTGCACCTTCAGTTGCGCTGCAGGCTGATTCAGTTTGTTTTCGGCCAGACCCAACAAGATGGCGCGCACTTCTGCAGACGCCGCTTGAACGGCCGTTGCGCAGTAGGGCATTGAAAAAGAACCCGCTGTGACACCTTCATCAGGCACCAAAGCTGTGTCGCCTGAAATGAGCTTGATTTTGGCAAAGTCAACATCCAATTCGTCGGCGCAAACTTGCGCCACGGCAGTCAAAATGCCCTGGCCAAGTTCGACTTTGCCAATGCGCAATTCCACCATTTGCGTGGCGCTGTCAATGCGAATCCAGGCATTGAGTTTTCGGTGAATCTGCAAGTCGCCCGCCAGTCGTGGCTTGTCCTGTGCCACGGCCGACTGCGAATGCACATCCATCAATGGAATGCCAAAACTCAGCGTGAGGGCCCCTGCTGATTTGAGAAATTGTCGGCGAGAAGTAGGCATGTGCGTCATCTCAAACTCCTTGGGCTGCACGCATGACCGCACGCACAATTCGGTTGTGTGCACCACAGCGGCAGAGGTTGCCATCGAGTGCGGTTCTGACTTCAGACTCGGTGGGTTTGGGGTTGCGGTCTAACAAGGACTGCGCCTGCATGATCATGCCGGAGGTGCAGTAACCGCATTGCGCAGCTTGTTCATGAATGAAGGCTTGTTGAAGTTTGTTGGGTTGACCATCGCGCATCAATCCAGAGGGTGTGACCACGGCGCGGCCTTGGACCGAAGACAAGGGGGCGACACAACTTCGCAGGGGGTCGCCATTGACCAAGACGGTGCAGGCGCCACATTGCGCCAAGCCACAACCAAACTTGGGGCCATTGACGCCTAAGTCGTTGGCCAAAATGTGAAGCAAGGGTTCTGACTGATCTGCATTGGACAGAGTCGGTTTACCATTGAGTTTGAAGCTGATCACCTTGTCTCCTCGGTTTTGTTTCAAACCAGCTTAATCAATATCAATTCTGGGTTCAATAGAGTAAATCTCATGCCGCATGCTTTGCCAACCTTTGACGATGTCCTCGCTGCCGCTGCTCGACTCCAAGGCATTGCGCACAAGACACCTGTGATGCAATCCCGTACCTTGAATGAACAGCTTCAAGCGCAGGTTTTCATCAAATGTGAAAACTTTCAGCGCATGGGTGCCTTCAAGTTTCGGGGTGGCTTCAATGCGTTGGCCCAACTGAATGCGCTTCAGCGCAAAGCGGGTGTGGTGGCATATTCCTCAGGCAATCATGCGCAAGCGGTGGCCTTGTCTGCCCGCATCCTGAACATCCCAGCCACCCTCTTCATGCCGCATGATGCGTCGCCTGCCAAATTGGCGGCCACCCAAGGCTATGGCGCAACGGTCATTGGCTACGATCGCTACACAGAAGACGCCAGCGCCAAAGCGATGCAGTTGGCACAAGAGAAAGGCCTCACCTTCATTCCACCGTTTGATCACGCCGATGTCTTGGCAGGGCAGGGCACAGCTGCATTGGAGTTGTTTGACGAAGTGGGCGAACTCGATGCATTGTTTGTGTGTCTTGGGGGGGGTGGCTTGCTCAGTGGCAGCGCCTTGGCCGCCAGAGCGCGCTCGCCTTTGTGCAAAATTTACGGCGTTGAACCTGAGGCGGGCAATGACACGCAACAATCTTTTCGCAAAGGTGAGCGCGTCAAAATTCCAACGCCGATCACCATTGCGGATGGCGCGCAAACACCGATGGTGGGTGCCATCACCTTTGACATCATCAAAGCCTTGGTCGATGACATTCACACGGTGACCGATGCGCAGTTGATTTCAGCCATGCGGTTTTATGCAGAGCGCATGAAAATGGTGATTGAGCCGACTGGCTGTTTGTCCTTGGCTGCAGCCATTCAGGCGGCAGCGACTTTGAAAGGTCAGCGCGTGGGCGTCATCATCAGTGGTGGCAATGTGGACCTGACCCGATTTGCACAGTTACTGGCGACACCCTCATGACCTGCAAACAAAATTTGCAACCATCACGGATTGCCTTGCAAGTGGTGCTGGGAATGACTTGCGGCATGGCCATGTTGGCACAAGGTCAATCCCTCTCAGCCGTGCCCCCTGTCGTCAGTGTCAATTCACTGGGCATGACTTTCGTGCGCATTCCTGCTGGTGAATTCATGATGGGCAGCCATGAAACCGTGGCCTCCTTGCAAGCCGACTTCCCTCAGTTGGAGCTTAAGCGACTCGATGAGTTGTCGGATGAGATGCCTTTGCACCGTGTCACAATTTCACGTGCATTTGACCTCGGCCAAACTGAAGTGACACGGGCCCAGTTTGAACAGTTTTTGAAACTCTCTGGCTACGTGCCCGAATCTGTTCGCGACAAAACAGGTGGATACGGTTACAGCGTCCAGCACGATCGCAACCGACCTGAAAAAGCCGATGCGTTTGCCGGCAGAGACCCAGCTTACAGTTGGAAAACCCCCGGCTTTGAACAAGCCAACGACCATCCTGTGGTCAACATCACATGGAACGATGCCATGGCGATGGCCAAGTGGCTTTCGCAAAAAGAAAGTGTGACATATCGCCTGCCCACCGAAGCCGAATGGGAATATGCATGCAAGGCTGGAACTCAGACGCGTTTTCCACATGGCAACGATCCCCAATCCCTGACGAAATGGGCCAATTTGTTTGATGCAGCGGCCACCCCACATTGGCAGCGCTGGCACGACAAAGCTTTGCCAGGCAATGATGGACATGCCTTCACCTCACCCGTGGCCAGTTACCCGCCCAATGCTTTTGGCTTGCATGACATGGTGGGCAATGTTTGGGAATGGGTGAGCGATCATTACGCAGAAAATTACTACCAGACCTCACCCACGGTCGACCCGCAAGGCCCTGATGCGGGTCATCTCAAAGTTCGAAGAGGCGGATCTTGGCACACATGGCCCATCTACGCGCGGTGCAGTTATCGCAACATCAATGCGCCAGACAGCCGCTACACCTTGCTGGGCATGCGCCTCTTGCGTGAAGTGGCGCCTTGAAACAAACGCCCCCCGTTCAGGTTCGCCGCACCAGCAGTTGGGATGCCAGGCCGATCAAGGCTTCTTTGTAAGGTCCGTCAGGCAATTGTTGGGCTGCATCGATGGCCCGCTGCGCTTCGGACATGGCGGCTTGGCGACTGCCGTCCAAGGCGCCCGTTTCGCGAACAATGGCAATCACTTGGTGAAGCTGGTCCACAGAGCCCGTTTCAATGGCTTTTTTAACCAACTCTTTTTGCGCAGGCGTGCCGCGTTGCATGGCCAGAATCAAGGGGAGTGTGGCTTTGCCTTCCCGCAGGTCATCGCCCAAGTTCTTGCCCATTTCAGCCGCATTGCCTTCATAGTCCAGCACGTCATCGATGACTTGGAATGCGGTGCCAAGGGCTTGGCCGTATTCGGCGCAGGCCGCTTCGAGTTGGGGCGAAGTTTGGGCCAAGATGGCGGCCAAACGCGAGCTGGCTTCGAACAATTTGGCAGTTTTGGAGCGAATCACGCGCAAATAGGCTTCTTCGTCCAAGGAGGCGTCGTGCATGTTCATCAATTGAAGCACCTCCCCCTCTGCAATCACATTGGTGGCATCGGCCAAGACTTGCATGATGCGCATGCTGCCGACATCGACCATCATTTGAAAAGCGCGTGAATACAAAAAGTCACCCACCAGCACACTGGCGGGGTTGCCAAAGTGCTCATTGGCCGTGGGCCGGCCGCGGCGAAGGGTGGATTCGTCCACCACATCGTCGTGGAGCAACGTAGCGGTATGAATGAACTCCACCACAGCAGCCAGGCTGTATTTGTGGTGTTCTTGGTAATTCAAAGCACCGCTCGTGAGCAACAAAATAACGGGGCGCAAGCGCTTGCCACCCGCTGAAATAATGTACTGAGCCACTTGACCCACCAAGGGCACGCCTGAACTCAGACGCTTGGCAATGACCTCATCGACCCTGGCCATGTCTTGCGCTACCAGTGCCAAGGCGCTGGCTGGAGAGGCTGATTCAGAGGACGCGGTGGTAGACAAAATGAGTTCACTCAACAGGGTGTCAGGACGGGGTGTCGGTGCCAGAAAGGGGGGATCACGGGTTTTCCCGAGTTTGAGCCCTGATTTCCGATACCCAGTTGATTATAGAGAGCGAAAAAGCCTGCCTGGCCAGGTCGGGCCTGCTTCTGGGGGGAGGGGCTTGGCAAGCCCCAAAAGTCCGTGCTAAAATCCGCGGTTCCTTAGGGTTCCTCCTAGGGAGCTTCCATTCAAGATTTCGGAAATTTCGAAAAGGTCATTATGTACGCGGTCATAAAAACCGGTGGCAAACAGTATCGTGTTGCTGCTGGCGAAAAAATTAAAGTAGAACAGATTGCTGCGGACGTGGGCCAGGAAATCGTGATCGACCAGGTTCTGGCAGTCGGCAACGGCGCAGATCTGAAGGTTGGTACGCCCCTGGTGTCCGGCGCCACTGTTAAAGCCACTGTGTTGGCACACGGTAAGCACGACAAAGTGCACATCTTCAAGATGCGCCGTCGCAAACACTATCAGAAACGTCAAGGTCACCGTCAGCAGTACACAGAACTGCAAATCGGTGCAATTGCAGGCTAAGGAGCTAGGTCATGGCACAGAAAAAAGGCGGCGGCTCTACGCGAAACGGGCGCGATTCAAAGCCCAAAATGCTCGGCGTGAAAGCTTTCGGTGGTGAACTCATCAGCGCAGGCTCCATCATTGTTCGCCAACGTGGCACCAAGTTCCATGCTGGCACCAACGTTGGCGTGGGCAAAGACCACACATTGTTCGCTTTGGTTGACGGCCACGTGTCGTTCGGCACAAAGGGTGCTCTGAACAAGCAAATGGTGAATGTGACGGCTGCTTAAACAGCGTCAGCCATTGCGCAAAGAGCCCCGCCGAGTCGGGGCTTTTTTGTTCCAGAGCTCCTCGTTAAAAAGATAAACTGGAATAGAGACCGGACCGATCATGAAATTTGTTGACGAAGCCTACATTGACATCGCTGCGGGCGATGGCGGGAACGGCTGCGTCTCGTTCCGGCACGAAAAGTACAAAGAGTTTGGCGGCCCCAATGGCGGCGACGGTGGCCGTGGCGGTCATGTGTTCGCTGTGGCCGACCCCAACCTCAACACCCTGGTGGATTACCGTTATTCGCGTCGCCATGAGGCCAAGCGGGGTCAACATGGCATGGGCTCCGACATGTTTGGTGCCATGGGTGATGATGTCACTTTGAAAATGCCTGTCGGCACCATCATCAGTGACGCCGAGACTGGCGAGGTTTTGTATGAGTTGCTGAAGCCGGGCGAAGTCATCATGATTGCCAAAGGCGGCGATGGTGGCTTTGGCAACATGCGCTTCAAAAGCGCCATCAACCGCGCACCACGTCAAAAAACACCTGGCTGGCCCGGTGAGAAAAAAGAACTCAAGCTCGAATTGAAGGTGCTGGCCGATGTCGGTTTGTTGGGCATGCCCAATGCGGGCAAGTCCACGCTCATTGCGGCCATCTCCAACGCGCGGCCCAAAATTGCCGACTATCCCTTCACCACCTTGCATCCCAATTTAGGCGTGGTCCGTGTGGGCCCCGAGCAAAGCTTTGTGGTGGCCGATGTACCCGGTCTCATTGAAGGTGCTTCCGATGGCGCTGGCTTAGGACACTTGTTCTTGCGCCATTTGCAGCGCACGCGATTGCTCTTGCACATCATTGACTTTGCACCCTTTGACGAATCAGTCGATCCCGTAGCGCAAGCCAAGGCGATTGTGGGCGAACTCAAAAAATACGACAAAGCCTTGTACGACAAACCCCGTTGGTTGGTGCTCAACAAGCTGGACATGGTGCCAGAAGACGAGCGCGAAGCCCGCGTCAAAGATTTCATCAAACGCTTCAAATACAAGGGCCCTGTGTTTGAAATTTCTGCGCTCACCCGTGAAGGTTGTGAGCCCTTGATCAAGACCATTTTTCAGCACATCAAGGCGCAGCAGGTCCAAGAGCAAGAGCCTGTCTATGTGGACCCTCGTTTTGTGGAAGAGTCCCCCAAGGACTGAGTTTTCTTGACAGCCTCGGAACTGATTGCAACTTCAAAAATCATGAGTCAACCCTTCACGTCCACTGTTTTGCGCGATGCGCGACGCATCGTGGTGAAGGTCGGCTCCAGTTTGGTCACCAATGAAGGCCGCGGACTTGACGAGGCAGCCATTGGCGAATGGTGCAGACAAATGGCTTTGCTGGCGCAGGATGGCCGTGAGGTCATCATGGTGTCCAGCGGTGCCATTGCCGAGGGCATGAAGCGATTGGGCTGGGCCACACGGCCTCAAGAAATTCATGCCTTGCAAGCCGCTGCCGCGGTGGGCCAAATGGGTTTGGCCCAAATGTACGAAACCAAATTGCGACAAAACGGTCTGGGCAGTGCGCAGGTGTTGCTCACGCATGCCGACCTGGCCGATCGCGAACGTTATTTGAACGCCCGTTCCACCTTGCTCACCTTGTTGCAACACAAAGTGCTGCCCGTGATCAACGAGAACGACACGGTGGTCAACGATGAAATCAAGTTTGGCGACAACGACACTTTGGGTGCCTTGGTGGCCAACTTGGTCGAAGCCGATGCCTTGGTCATTCTCACCGATCAAAAAGGCCTGTACACCGCTGACCCTCGCAAAAATCCAAGTGCTGAATTTGTCCATGAGGCCCGTGCTGGTGATGCCGCTTTGGAGGCCATGGCCGGTGGTGTGGGCTCCAGCATTGGC
>RFVJ01000078.1 GCA_009928125.1 Betaproteobacteria bacterium | reverse complement strand
CACCGCATGAGCTCGCCCAAGCACCACATGCCCAAGGTCTATGAGGTCACCACCAAGCACGAGATCAGCGAACAGCAAGTAGAAAAATTGTTGGCCGGTGTGGTGTTGGACGACAGCCCTGAACCCGTCAAAGCTGCGGCTTGCGAAAAAGTGTCAGACACGCATTTGAAGCTCACGCTCACCGAAGGCAAGTACCACCAAGTCAAACGCATGCTGGCGGCTGTGGGCAATCGGGTTGAAGGATTGCACCGAAGTGCCATCGGCAATTTGCAATTGCCCGAAGATTTGGCGCCAGGTCAGTGGCGTTGGATTTTGCCCAGCGAACTTGAGAAATATTTCAAAGCCTGAAGCACTTGCGCGGCTTGGTCTTTGTGCGGGCTGTGGCCACATTGGGGTAACTTGACCAGTTGGGTGTGTGGCACCTGTGCAGCAATCTCATCGATCTGCGCCATGGTGCCGTAAGGATCGTCCATGCCTTGAATGGCCAACACGGGCGCTTGAATGCGGTGCAGCAAAGGACGAATGTCGAAGCTTCTGAATTCGTCACTCAACCACACATCGTTCCATTGCCAAAACGCCACATCGACATTTTTGTGAAAGGCTGCTAGCCTGGGACGTAACTTCTCATAGTTGTCTCGTGCCTGAGAAATGGCTTGGATGGCAATGTCTTCTACCATCACATGGGGTGCCATGACAACGCAAGCGGCGACCTCAAATTGACTGGCATGAATCAAGGCGATGGTGCCGCCATCCGAATGACCGATCAGAAGGGGGCATTGGACATTCAAGGCCGCCAGCAATGCCGGCAAAATCACTTGTGCCTCATGGTGCATGTAATCGGCATGCAGGCGTCCATTGCCACGGACATCCGCAATGCCCTCTGACTGCCCATAACCTCTGCGGGAATAAACCCAACCCTCGCAATCTAAGCTTTCACAAACTGCTTGAGGCCAATCTTTCCACAAGGCCACGCTGCCCAAACCTTCGTGCAAAAAGACACAACTGGGTTTGTGCGATTGCGTGTCCGAGGCTTGCGCGCGAGGAATGTGGAGAACCTCTAATTCAAGACCTTTGACAGCGATCAAAACAGGCGACTTCATGCGCACATTTTGACACCAGAAAGGCCCTAATTTGTCAAAGTTAGAGGCCCTGCCCCAATGCGCTGTTGCAATACCCCAGTACACTTGGGGGATGATCTTCCGCGCACTGACACTCACCCTGGGCTTGGCCACTTTCAGCATCGCTTCTGCCATGTCGTCAACACCGCAGCCAGCACCTGCTGCTCCCGCAGTGCAAGCGCCTGCGCCCATTTTTGTTTTGAACTCGCTGGACGGCAATGTCAGTGTGATTGACCCCGTCACTTGGACAGAAACCAAGCGCATTCCAACAGGCAAAGAGCCGCACCACTTGTACCTGACGCCCGACGAAAAATCGGTCATTGTGGCCAATGCACTTTCCGATTCACTCACTTTCATTGACCCGCGCACTGCTGAAATTCAGCGTGTGGTACCAGGTATCTTGGACCCTTACCAATTGCGTTTTTCGCCCGACATGAAATGGTTTGTGACAGTGGCCAACCGCCTCAATCACATTGACATTTACAAGTGGGATGGCCAAACACCCACCTTGGTCAAGCGCATTGCCTCTTCCAAAACACCCAGCCACCTGTGGATTGACAGCAAGAGCACCACGGTGTGGGCCACCATGCAAGACAGCAACGAATTGGTGGCCGTCGACTTGGCCACGCAAGCCATCAAGTGGCGTGTCAAAACAGGCCCAATGCCAGCCGATGTGTTTGGCACCCCCGACGACAAGCATTTGTTGATCGGCTTGACGGGCGGCGATGGGGTAGAGGTCTATGACGTCGCCAACGGACCTGCACAAAAAATCAAAAAAATCAGCACGGGCAAAGGGGCGCATGCATTCCGTGCCATTGGTGACAAGCAACATGTCTTGGTCAGCAACCGAGTGGCCAACACCATCAGCAAAATTGATTACAAAAATTTCACAGTGGTCGACCAATACCCAGGGCCAACGGGACCCGATTGCATGGACGTCATGGCCGATGGCAAAACCATCTTGTTGGCATCACGTTG
Organism: Betaproteobacteria bacterium; assembly: GCA_009928125.1. Classification (GTDB taxonomy): domain Bacteria; phylum Pseudomonadota; class Gammaproteobacteria; order Burkholderiales; family Burkholderiaceae_C; genus Limnohabitans_A. Next base: position 7,566 of record RFVJ01000078.1, on the reverse strand, counting down.
GGCGCAAAAACTCAGCGTCATCGACATGAGCACGCGCAAAGTGGTTCGACAAATCAAAGTCGGCAAGTCGCCACATGGTGTGTGGACCTTAGACCATGCGCCTCGTCAGTAAGCTGGGTCAGAATTTCTTGGGCTGGGGCTTGTGGGTCTCGGTCATTTCGAATGCGGCTTGGGCCTTGAGCCCTGTGACCGCTTCGCCCCAGTGCAAAAAGCCGGTGTACCTGACCTTTGATACGGGCCACATGGGGGTCGCACCTCTGATCTCACAGGTATTGCAAAAGCACCAAGTGCCCGTCACCTACTTTGCGGCGCATGAAAAAACGCAAGAGGGCGATGGCACATTGGGGCAACATTGGGCGCCTTGGTGGAAGGCCCAAGCTGCCAATGGCCATGACTTTGCAAGCCACACATATGACCATGCCTATTGGCGTGCCGACATCGATGCGCAAAATTTCAAAATTCGGCCGAGCGCAGGTGAGCAGATGGGCCAAAATTTAAGTTGGCGTGCTGCCGACTACTGTGCCAATTTGAAAAAAGCCAGTGATCGCTTGGAAGCCATGACAGGCCGCAAAGCTTTGCCTTTGTTTCGCGCTCCTGGTGGCAAAACATCGCCCGCATTGCTGCAGGCTGCCAAAGATTGCGGCTATACCCATGTCGGGTGGTCACCTGCTGGATTTTTGGGAGATGAGCTGTCGAGTCAATCACATCCCAATCACAAGCTCTTGGCCAATGCTTTGAAGAACATCCGCAGCGGCGATATTTTGATGGCGCATTTGGGCATTTGGTCACGTCAAGATCCATGGGCGCCAGCCGTGTTAGAACCTTTGGTCTTGGGCTTGAAAGAAAAGGGTTTTTGCTTCGCCAGCTTGCGTCAGCATCCGCAATATTCGAAACTCTTGGCTGAAGTTTCCCCCTAAATCTTGAACACTTCAACATGCTCTCCAATGTTGTCAATTTTTTAACTGAAGGTTTTGCAAATTTGCAAACCTTGCTGTTTGAAAATGTGGTCTTGCCCATGGCCTTCCATGGCGGTGCGGGCAACCTTCTTGAGGTGGCATTTGAAGGCACGGGATGGCTTTTGGTGGGTTTGTTGCAGATAGCGGTCATGGTCTGCCTGATTGCCCCCCTGGAAAAGTGGCGTCCTATTGAGCCTCAACCTGATCCTGCTGCAGTGCGTGTGGATGTCATTTACACCTTGATCCAGCGTTTGGGCTTGTTCAAACTTTTCATGTTCTTCACCTTTGAAAATGCCATTGAAACTGGCTTTGGCATGCTTCGCGTTGAAGGCTTTCCTACCTTGAACATCGATGCTGCATGGCCTGGTGTGACCGATCAAGCGCTTGTCAGTTTTGTGCTGTACCTGATTGTTTTTGATGGGGTGCATTACCTGATACATCGCGGTCAACACCAGTTCAATCGGTGGTGGGCCTTGCACTCACTGCACCATTCGCAGCGCCACATGACCCTTTGGACAGACAATCGAAATCACCTGCTCGATGATGTGATCACTGCGATGCTGCTCTCCATTGTGGCCAAGTTGATTGGTGTCGGCCCCGGTCAATTTGTGGCCTTGGTGGCAGTCAGCCAGCTGTGGGAGAACCTGCAACACGCCAATTTCAGATGCAGTTTTGGTTGGCTGGGCGATCGCTTGTTGATCAGTCCTCGTTTTCACCGTTTGCATCACAGCATCGGCATTGGGCACGAATCAGCAGGACGTCAAACTTTGGGCGGGCACAATTTTGGGGTCCTGTTTCCTTGGTGGGACATGCTGTTCAAAACCGCTGATTTCTCAGACCGCTACGACCCCACAGGTGTACGCGATCAAGTCGAGGAAGGGCGAGACTATGGCCGTGGTTATTGGGCGCAGCAAAAATTAGGTTTGTTTCGCCTCTTTGAACGGAGACCTCACGCATGAGGAACATGGCCGATTCTTTTTGGCGTGCTGTGGCTTATTGCTTTCACCCCAAAGTGATCTTCTTGTCGCTGGTCCCCTTGATCCTGATGATGGTCATTGTGATGGGTTTGGGGGCGCTGTACTGGGATGCTGCTTTGCAAAGTGTGCGTGTTTGGATGGAAGGCAGCAGCACCCTCAACTGGGCATGGATTTGGTTAGAGCGCGTCGGCTTGATGAGCCTGAAATCAGTGGTGCCCCCTCTGCTGCTGATTGTGGCGGTCACGCCTTTGGTGGTGGTGATGTCTTTGTTGGCTGTCTCCTTCATGATGACGCCTGCACTGGTGAACATGGTGGCCGATCGACGTTTTGCGCAACTTGAACGCAAGCGGGGTGGATCCATGCTGCAAGGCGTGGCTTGGACACTCGTGTCTGTGGTGTTGGCCTTGGGTGCTTTGGTTTTGACCTTGCCTCTTTGGTGGTTGCCTCTCATGGCCATGCTCATGCCTGCCCTCATTTGGGGGTGGTTAACGTACCGTGTCATGACCTACGACGTCTTGGCCGAACATGCCTCTCGCGCAGAACGTTTGGAGTTGATGCGGCGCTATCGTTTCCAGTTACTCTTCATGGGTGTGATCACGGGTCTGATGGGCGCAGCACCCAGCTTGGTATGGGCATCGGGTGCCTTGTTTGTGGCGGCCTTTGTGGTGCTCATTCCGATTGCCGTTTGGATTTACACCTTGGTTTTTATTTTTTCAGCGCTCTGGTTTGTGCATTTCTTGCTGGACGCGCTTTCACAAGTTCGTGAAGAGCCGCCTGCAACATGGCGCCATGATTCAACTCAAGAAGCTGACATCGTCGATGTCGAATCCAAAATATTGAATGCTTGAGGGCATTCTCTTTCAGTGAACACCACAAGGCTCGCATGAACCCTTCGCATCACACCGCATTGCAGGCCACGCCTGTTGCGCCTGCCATTGGCATCGTCATCATTGGTGATGAAATTTTGTCGGGCAAACGTGCTGACAAACACCTTTCGAAGTTCATCGAATTGCTCACAGAGCGTGGTTTGCAGTTGTCTTGGGCAGAGTACGTGGGAGATTCGCCAGAGCGCATCACCGCCGTTTTGACGCGTGCATTTGCATCGGGCGATGTGGTGTTTTCCTGTGGTGGCATTGGTGCAACACCTGACGACCACACCCGTCAATGCGCAGCCAAAGCTTTGGGCGTGCCACTGGCTTTGCAGCCTGAAGCCAAGGCACTGATACTGGAGCGCATACGCGATGTGGCACTCGAGCAGGGCCTGCCTTATGAACCCGAGCGTGCTGACAATCAGCATCGCTTGAACATGGGCATGTTCCCGCAAGGCGCTCAGATCATTCACAACCCGTACAACAAAATTCCGGGTTTCACTTGCCAGGGTGCAGGGCAGGGCATGGTTCATTTTGTGCCAGGTTTCCCTGTGATGGCCTGGCCCATGATGCAAGAGAAACTGGACGTTTATTGCCATCGTTGGGGAACCGCTCCGAAACGTACTGAGCGTTCCCTCATTGTGTTTGGCGCGATGGAAGCCACCCTGACCCCCTTGATGGAAGCCATTGAGTTGCAATATCCAGGTGTCAAAGTCTTCAGCTTGCCCAGCGTTGACCATCCCCAATGGGGCAAGCACATTGAACTGGGCGTCAAAGGCGAGGAGGGTCTTTCTGCTGAGGCTTTTGCCGCTTTGAAAACGGGCCTACAAGCTTTCAAAGTTGAGTTTGGCCCCGAAATGGTGCGTTAAATTACAATGCACTATAATGGTGCTTTATTGCTTTTGCTTGGTGCATCCCCGCGCACTAAAAAATCATGGCTTGCCCCTCGGAACCAAGCTGTCCTCGGGGCACAATAGCGCTCTTGGGCATTTGTGGTGGTCCGCCTTTGTTGGCACAAAAACTGCAAGCCCGAAGAACCAATTTTCAACATCCATCCTTAGGAGAATCTGATGGCAAAGACCGTCGCAGACGTAATGAAGATGGTGAAGGACAACGAAGTCAAATTTGTTGACTTCCGCTTCACCGATACCCGTGGCAAAGAACAGCACGTTTCCGTGCCAATTTCTCACTTTGACGAAAGCAAGTTCACTGACGGCCACGCGTTCGACGGTTCTTCTATCGCCGGTTGGAAGGGCATCGAAGCTTCTGACATGTTGTTGATGCCCGATCCCATCACAGCCAACATCGACCCCTTCTTCGAAGAAACAACCTTGATCTTGGGTTGCGACGTGTTGGAGCCCGGTGACGGCAAAGCCTACGACCGTGACCCCCGTTCGATCGCCAAGCGCGCTGAAGCCTATTTGAAGGCTTCTGGCTTGGGCGACACCGCTTACTTCGGACCCGAACCAGAATTCTTCTTGTTCGACGACGTTCGTTTCGGCAGCGACATGTCTGGCACCTTCTTCAAGATCGACGACTACGAAGCGCCTTGGAACACTGGCAAGAAAATGGAAGGCGGCAACCGCGGCCACCGTCCCACCGTCAAAGGTGGTTATTTCCCTGTGCCTCCCGTTGACAGCACACAAGACATCCGTGCAGAGATGGTCATGATTCTCGAATCCATGGGCATTCCTGTTGAAGTGTTCCACCACGAAGTGGCTGGCGCAGGTCAAAACGAAATTGGTACACGCTTCAGCACCTTGGTGCAGCGCGCTGACTGGACTCAAACATTGAAGTATGTGGTTTGGAACGTGGCCAATGCCTACGGTAAAACTGCCACTTTCATGCCCAAGCCCTTGGTCGGTGACAATGGTTCTGGCATGCACGTTCACCAGTCCATCTGGAAAGACGGCAAAAACTTGTTCGCTGGCAACGGCTACGCAGGTTTGTCAGACTACGCGCTGTACTACATTGGCGGCATCATCAAGCACGCACGTGCATTGAACGCCATCACCAACCCCACAACCAACAGCTACAAGCGCTTGGTGCCTGGTTTTGAAGCCCCCGTGAAGTTGGCTTACTCCAGCCGCAACCGCTCTGCTTCCATCCGCATTCCTCACGTTGCTTCTGACAAAGCGCGTCGCATCGAAGCGCGCTTCCCAGATCCAATGGCCAACCCTTACCTCTGCTTCTCTGCATTGATGATGGCTGGTTTGGACGGCGTGGAAAACAAGATCCACCCAGGCGAAGCTGCCACCAAAGATTTGTACCATTTGCCACCAGAAGAGGATGCATTGGTGCCCACCGTTTGCCACAGCTTGGACCAAGCCCTCGAGTATTTGGACAAAGACCGCGCCTTCTTGACAAAAGGTGGTGTGTTCACCGACTCCATGATCGACGCTTACATTGAATTGAAAATGGGTGAGGTCACACGCTTCCGTCAAGCTGTCCACCCCATCGAATACGAGATGTACTACTCACTGTAATTCACAGCGAGTTTGGGCACCTGAGCCCGACCCTCAAAAGGACGGCTCAGGCCGTCCTTTTTTCTTGCCTGATCCCCATCAAATGAAATCTGACATCTGTCCAGCAAAGCAAAGCACCCTGATGCGTGAGTGTCTTGGCGCGTTTATTGTGGTGTCGCTTTCGTTCAGTGCATCAGCCAACCCAGTGGTTTACAGATGTGGTCAAGAAATCACCAACCAACCCACTGATCCACAACTGTGTCAACCTTTGAACATTTCTCAACCCACACAAATCGAAGGTACGCGGGTTCAAACAAGTTCGCAACAGGTCACAAGGACAGGGGGTACGGGCGCGTCAGATGTTGTCGAAGCGGCCAAGCCGCCAGCGTCTGGCGTGCCGACAGGAACTTCGGCAGAGTCGCAAGAGCGCAAGGCAAAAGCCCGCACCATCTTGGAAGATGAGTGGCAAAAGTTAAGTGCTCAGTACGCCGAATTGGTGCAGCAATACAACCGTGGCAAGCCGCCACTGCAGTCAGGCGAAACCATGCATCAAAGCAGTGACCAACAAAGGGTGACGGCCTTGAAAACGCAAGTCCAGCGCGTGGAGCGAGATTTACAAGCTTTGCAGCGAGAGCTCAGCCGTTACGGCGTGCACATGGCAATTCCTTTGAATCCGGCAACACAGAAGTGAGCCCCCCATGAACCCGCCTTCCAGATCACCACAGCACAGTCGATTCCATGCATTCGATTTGCTGGCCACGCCCATTGCAGTTCTCAACAGCAGTGGCGCAGTGCGCTTTGTGAATGCCGAACTGGAAGACGTGATGGGCCAATCGCGCAGAAGCTTGGAAGGTGATTCGTTTCTTCAATTTTTTGCGGACCCACAGCCATTGGTGCATGCTTTGAATGGTGCCAAGGCCAACGAGTTTGCCGCTTTGCGATACGACGCCGAACTGTTGCGCATCAACCCTGAAGAGGCCTTGCCTGTTCATGTGATCGTGGCGCAATCGGACAATGTGGACGAGGTCATCATTGAATTGCTGCCCATCCAGCAACAAACTCGACAAGACCGAGAAGAACGCCTGATTGACCAAGCGCAAGCCAACAAAGAGTTGATCCGCAATTTGGCGCATGAAATCAAGAACCCTCTGGGTGGCATTCGAGGTGCCGCGCAATTGCTGGAAATGGAAATTGAATCCAAGGAGCTCACAGAGTACACACAAGTGATCATCCGTGAAGCCGACCGCTTGCAAACCTTGGTAGACCGATTGTTGGCGCCCCATCGCCGTCCTCACATGGTGGGGGATGTCAACATTCATGAGGTGTGCGAACGTGTCCGCTCCTTGATTGTTTCCGAGTTTCCAAGAGGCATTCGGGTGATTCGTGACTACGACACGTCCATTCCTGAGTTCAGAGGCGACAGGGAACAGCTGATTCAAGCCGTGCTGAACATTGCCCACAACGCCGCTTTGGCCATGTCTGATCGAATCACGGAGGGCGATGCCCAGCTGATCTTTCGGACTCGCATCGCCCGGCAAGTGACCTTTGGCAAGCAAAGGTATCGACTGGCATTGGAATTGCATGTGATTGACAACGGGCCTGGTGTTCCAGACTCGATCAAAGACCGAATTTTCTTTCCACTCATCACGGGAAGGGAAGGGGGCTCTGGACTGGGTCTGACTTTGGCGCAGACTTTTGTTCAGCAGCACCATGGTTTGATCGAGTGTGAAAGCGTTCCAGGTCGAACTGATTTCAAAATTTTGATTCCGTTGCCCTGAGCTGGTTCAGTGCATGCCACTTAAAGAAAGTGAAGACCCATGAAGCCTATCTGGATCGTAGACGATGATCAATCTATTCGATTCGTCCTCGAGAAGGCTCTGTTGCGCGAAGGTCTGGCCACACGCAGCTTTACCAACCCGCGTGAGGTTCTGGCGGCGTTGAACACCGATGAAGGTCGGGATGGGCCGCAAGTCTTGGTCAGCGACATCCGCATGCCGGGCGGTTCAGGTTTGGATTTGCTGGCAGAAGTGAAGCAACGCCTGCCTGGCTTGCCTGTCATCATCATGACGGCGTTTTCCGACCTGGACAGTGCTGTCTCTGCATTTCAAAGTGGCGCCTTTGAATACCTGCCCAAACCTTTTGATTTGCCGAAAGCCATTGAGTTGATTCGCCGGGCCTTGGAAGAAAGCCAACGTGAAGAAGTGGCTGAAGAGTTGATGGCGTCCACACCCGAAATGTTGGGTCAAGCGCCAGCCATGCAGGATGTGTTTCGGGCCATTGGGCGCTTGTCACAAAGCAA
>RFVJ01000077.1 GCA_009928125.1 Betaproteobacteria bacterium | reverse complement strand
CATTTTGACGTTGGCGATGTCTACGCCGGTGCCGTCTGATTTGACGCGCACTTTCACGTTGTAGTCGACCACCCTTTTGACGGGAACAAGAATTTTCATGATGATTCAGACTTAATTTGTAAATGCAGCAATGCCCGTGATGGCGCGACCTAAGATCAATGCATGGACATCGTGCGTGCCCTCGTAGGTGTTCACCACTTCCAAGTTAACCAAATGCCGTGCAACACCAAACTCAGCGCTGATGCCGTTGCCACCTAACATGTCGCGTGCCATGCGCGCTACATCCAGAGCTTTGCCGCAGCTGTTGCGCTTCAAAATTGAAGTCACTTCAACGGGCGCATTGCCAGCATCTTTCATGCGGCCCAGTGCCAAGCAGCCCTGCAAGCCCAGGCTGATCTCTGTCAACATATCGGCCAGTTTCTTTTGAATCAATTGATTGGCAGCCAAAGGACGGCCAAATTGATTGCGGTCCATCACGTATTGACGCGCCCGTGTGTAGCAATCTTCTGCAGCGCCCAATGCACCCCAAGCAATGCCATAGCGTGCACTGTTCAGGCAAGTGAAGGGGCCCTTCAAGCCACGTACTTCTGGGAAGGCGTTTTCTTCTGGGCAGAACACTTCTTCCATCACAATTTCGCCTGTGATGGAAGCGCGCAGACCCACCTTGGCATGGACTGCAGGGGCGGACAGGCCCTTCCAACCCTTTTCCAAAATGAAGCCTCTAATTTGACCCTCATCGTCTTTGGCCCAGACCACAAACACATCCGCAATAGGACTGTTGGTAATCCACATTTTATTGCCCGTGATGCTGTACCCACCAGGCACCTTGCGGGCGCGGGTGATCATGCTGCCAGGGTCTGAACCGTGATTGGGTTCCGTCAAACCAAAGCAACCAACCCATTGACCTGTGACCAACTTGGGCAGGTATTTTTGCTTTTGCGCTTCTGTTCCAAACTCTTCAATGGGCACCATGACCAAGGAAGACTGAACGCTCATCATGGAGCGGTAGCCCGAATCGACCCGTTCGACTTCACGCGCAACCAAGCCATAACAGACGTAGTTCAAGCCCGCACCACCGTATGCTTCAGAAATGGTGGGTCCTAAAAGTCCCAGTTCACCCATTTCTGTAAAGATGGAACGGTCGGTTGTTTCGTCCAGAAAAGCATCCAACACGCGAGGGGCCAGACGCTCTTGGCAGTAGGCATGGGCAGCATCGCGTACCTGGCGCTCTTCCTCGGTCAGTTGGCCATCAAGGTTAAAGGGGTCGGACCATGAAAAAGTAGCTTTTGAGGTAGACATATTGATTCAGGAAAAAAGTGAAAAGAAATCAAGCCGTGCGAAGCAGCTCGCGCCCAATGATGATTTGTTGAATTTGAGTGGTGCCTTCATACAGGCGCAGCAACCGTGCATCTCTGTAAAAACGCTCGACCGGATATTCGTTGATGTACCCTGCACCGCCGTGAACCTGCACGCCACGGTCTGCAACACGTCCCACCATCTCGGTGGCAAACAATTTGGCGCAAGACACCTGCATTGAAATTTCGGGGTTGGACAAATGGGCAGGCTTTTGGTCAAAGCGGTGTGCCACTTCTTTGACCAATGACCAAGCTGCTAAAAGTTCTGCTTGGCTGTCGGCCAGCATGGCTTGAATCAATTGAAACTCGCCCAGCGCTTTGCCAAATTGCTTTCTGTCGCGGGCATAGGTTCTGGCTTCGTCCAAGATACGCGAAGCCAAGCCACACGATACGGCAGAAATGTTCAGGCGCCCACGGTCAAGTACTTTCATGGCCGTTTTAAAACCTTGACCTGCGACACCGCCAATGATGTTGGCAGCAGGTACTCTGACGTTTTCCAAAATGACATCGCAAGTCTGGGTGCCACGTTGACCCATTTTTTTGTCCTTCTTGCCCAACCGAATACCAGGCAAGTTGGAAGGAACGATGAATGCCGATACACCGCTTGCACCTGGACCACCCGTGCGCGCCATCAACGTGAATGCGCCAGCGCGAGGTGCATTGGTGATATAGCGTTTGGTGCCATTGAGCACATAGTGATCGCCGTCCAATTCAGCTTTGGTTTTGAGTGATGCGGCATCGGAACCTACGTCTGGCTCTGTCAACGCAAAGGACATGACCAATTCGCCACTGGCTACTTTGGGCAGGTACTCTGCCTTTTGAGCAGGCGTACCGTCCATCAAGATGCCTTGAGAGCCAATGCCAATGTTGGTGCCAAATACGGATCGGAATGCAGGCGCAGTACGACCTAATTCGTAATTCACCAAAATCTCTTGACTGACTGACAAGCCGATGCCCCCAAACTCTTCCGGGACCGTCAGACCAAACAAGCCCATGTCTTTCATGTCTTGAACAATGTCAAGGGGGACTTCGTCGTGCTCTTCAAGATGATTTTCAGCGGGAATCAATCGCTCCTGAATGAAGCGCTGTACGGTAGCTCGCAAAAGCTCAAAGGATTCGGTATCGAGTGCCATTGTTAACGGTGTTGAAATTCTGGTTTTCTCTTTTCCATGAATGCACGCATGCCCTCATGAGCATCTGCACTGGCAAATCGCGCGTGAAGTTCACGGCGCTCAAACAAAATGCCTTCACTCAAGCTTGACTCATGGGCTCTGTTCAAAGATTCTTTGATCGCCATCAGCGCCGGCAGTGAATAGCCGGCAATCTGCGTTGCCAATTTCAATGTAATTTCCGCTAACTGAGCGTCTGGCACCACTCGAGATACCAATCCATAGCGATCGGCTTCTTCTGCGCTCAGCATGCGTGCAGAAAGACACATGTCCATGGCTTTGGCTTTGCCTATGGCGCGTGGTAAGCGTTGTGTACCCCCAGCGCCAGGCAACATGGCCAATTTGATTTCGGGCAATGCAAATTTGGCAGATTCAGCAGCCACAATGATGTCGCATGCCAAGGCCAATTCGCATCCACCCCCCATGGCAAATCCAGAGACGGCAGCAATCACAGGTTTCCGAACTTGCCGAATCGTTTCCCAATTGCGTGTGATGAACCCGTCTTGGTAAACGTCCATGTAGGACCAATCGGTCATGACTGCAATGTCAGCACCTGCCGCAAATGCTTTTTCATTGCCAGTAATGACAATGGCACCAATGTCTTTGTCATGGTCAAAACTGAGTAACTCACGACCCAAAGCATCCATCAATGCATCGTTCAATGCATTGAGCTGTGCAGGACGGTTGAGGGTGATGATGCCCACCCGACCTTCACGTGCGATGATGACAGGTTCTTCCAACATGTCTTTGGTCAATTTAATCAACTGTGATTTTTTGATCACGGATCAAAGCGGACAAAACTTTTCCTTCATTGGCCAAAAGGCTTTTGAATTCAGCAGTGTCCAAATACACGTTTTCACCGCCCAAGTCGGCGTAGCGCGCTTTCAAGGCGGGCGATGCCAAAACCTTGGCAATTTCGCGATTCAAGCGTGCAGTGATTTCTGGCGGTGTACCGTTGGGCGCCCACATGCCAAACCAAATGTCCAAACTCGCGCCTTTGAAACCTTGCTCTGAGATCGTGGGCACATCAGGGAAAAATGGAGAACGCTTGTCGCTCAGGACGCCCAACAATTTCACTTTGCCAGAACGAATGTGAGGAAACGCAATACCTGGATCGCACACCATGTCTGCTTGGCCTGCCAAGACATCTTGCAGCGCGGGTGCAGCGCCTTTGTAGGGCACATGCAAAATATCTGTGTGCGTTGCTTGCTTGAACAACTCACATGCCAAATGGGGTGGAGTACCCGCACCTGCTGAAGCGTAAGCCAACTTGCCACCCTTGGCTTGGGCAACCAACTCTTTCACATCTTTGGCTGTGGTCTGGGGTTTAGTGACCAAGTACATCTGTGATTTGCCAATTCCGGCAACAGGTGTCAAATCACGCGATGGCAGGATGTTGGATTTGATAATGTAAGGGTTCACCGTCTCCACAGAGGTTGGAGAAATAAAGAGGGTGTAACCATCTGGCGTGGCACGTATAACTTCAGATGCCGCAATGTTGCTGCTTGCACCAGGCTTGTTGTCAATCACAAAGGACTGGCCAAGACTCTCGGTCAAACCTTGCGCAACCAATCTGGACATGACATCGGTTGTACCGCCAGGGGCAAAACCAATCACAATGCGAACCGGCTTGTTAGGCCAAGACTGCGCCAAACCCGATGTGCTTGTCACAACACCCAGAATTGAGAGGGCTACAACCGAAATACTGCGTCGAATTTGAAAGTACTTGAACAATGTCATAAAGGTCTCCAATTAATTTGTTGATCACATGCGCGGCTAATCACTCAGGCTGCACTGTCGCGCAACTCATCACGCAGCTTGAATTTTTGAATCTTTCCAGAGGGTGTAGAAGGCATGCTTTCTCGCACCTCCAACTTTTCCGGGATGTACTGAATCGCAACTTTTTGCGATTTCAAGTAGGCCACCATGGTGGACATGTCAAAGGTTTCCCCCTGCTTTAAGACCACCACAGCACATGCGCGCTCGCCTAATCGTTCATCCGGATACGCGACAATGGCAGCCATGGCCACTGCAGGATGGCGATACAACAAGGATTCGATCTCTACAACCGGGATGTTTTCACCGCCCCGGATGATGACGTCTTTGCTTCGACCCGTGATACGGACATAGCCTTGTGGGTCGATGCGCGCCAGATCACCCGTATCAAACCAGCCATCGGCATCGGTACCATTTAAATGTGGGCGCTTGAGATACCCACCAAAGTTGGAACAGGCTCGCAAAAATAATTTACCTGGTGTTCCCACTGGCAATGCAGGCTCCGAGGCTTCTGACTCCACCACTTTCAATTCCACACCAGGCAAAGGTACGCCATCGGTTGTAAATGCACGCTCGTCGGGATCGTCAATTTTGATGAGTGTCACAGCACCGTTTTCACTCATGCCCCAAGCTGAAACGATCTTGGTCTTCAAAGCCGCCCGTGCTTGCTCCACCAACGGTCCTGGAATGGGGGCACCAGCGCACAAGAAAGTTTTGAGTGTGGGCACCGTGGTTTTTTTCTCAACGACGGTGCGAGTTAAATCGGTCAAGAAAGGCGTGGAAGCCATCGTGAAACTGGCCTTTTCAAGTTGAATAATTTCAACAGCCTTGTTGGGCTCCCAGATGTCCTGCAAAACTGCACTGGCCTTGAGCATGATGGGCATCATGAGCCCATACATGAAGCCTGTTTGATGTGCCATCGGAGAGGCCATCAAGACGACATCTTCTGCGTCCAATTGCAAGCGCTGCGCATACGGAATGATGTTGGCCATCACGGTATTTGCAGAATGCATGACGCCTTTGGGCTCACCTGTGGTGCCTGATGTGTAGATCAATTGCGTGATGTCGTCAGGTCCAGGACGATGGGCATTCAAGATGTCCTTAGCATCGGCTTCTTTTTCCCATGCAGGGCCACTCAACAAAGCTTCAAAGCTGTTGGCATCCTTGCCGTCGACCACCACAACGTGTTTCAAGTCGGGCAAATTGGGTTGAATGCCCTTGATCATGGCTTCAAAATCAAAACCGCGGAAAGTTTTCGGTGCAATGATGACTTTCGCTTCGCCATGCTTCAACATGAAATTCAATTCACGTTCGCGGAAAATGTGCATGAGCGGGTTAATGACTGCGCCAATGCGCGAGCAAGCCAGGTAGGTGACAGTGAAATGCCACCAGTTGGGAAGTTGACATGCAACGACATCATTTTTTTGAACGCCCAGTCTGGCCAAGCCCACAGCCACGCGATCAGCCATTTGCACCAGTTCACGGTATGCGAATCGACGTAAATCTCCCGCTTCTAGGCGATAGGCCGTCAACGCCAATTTGTCGGGACAGGCCGCCATGCATGCGTTTAAATCGTCATTGATGGTTCGGTCATGCCAAAAACCCTGGGCGATCATTTGGGCTCGGCGTTTAGGAAGTAAAACAGCATCGAATTCCATGGTTGTCTCCTTTGAATTTGATTTTTCTGTGACTTTTTTATGCAGGTACGTTTTTCCGACCTGCGCGGGTACGCGCAATGATGGTTTTCATAATTTGGGCTGTCCCGTCACCAATCTGAAAGCCCAGCACATCGCGCAACCGTTGCTCCATCAGACCTCGGTCATAACCGCCGTGGCCAAAGCACAAGAGGCACTGATGAATGACGTCGTAAGCCAATTTGGGACCCCACCACTTGGCCATGCCTGCTTCAGCAGAATGAGGAAGCCCCTTGTCTTTCAGCCAAAGTCCCTGCAAACACACCAAGCGAGCACCTTCGACTTCCGTGTCGTATTGCGCCAAGGGATGGGTCACACCTTGAAATGCTGACAGGGGTTGACCAAATGCCTGGCGTTGTGTGATGTATTCCCAGGTTTCGTCGAGTGCCACGCGCGCAACGGCCAAACACTGCAAACCGATCAGAGATCGGGAGTAATCAAAGCCATGCATGACTTGCACAAAGCCTTTGTTTTCATCGCCTAAGCGATGACTCACCGGAATACGCACATTCTCGAAAAAAATCGAACCACGCCCAATGGCGCGCTGGCCATGGCAGTCAAAACGATTGGTCGTGATGCCTGGGGTTTTCATTGGTACCAGCAATGCCGTCACACCGTGTGCACCTGACTCAGGAGTTCCAGTGCGTCCAAAAACCACCGTGATATCGGCTTGATCCGCCGCTGAAATGGATGTTTTTTCGCCATTGATGACGTAAAAATCTCCATCACGTTCAATCTTTAAACGCAAGTTGGCGGCATCTGAGCCACCGCGAGGCTCGGTCAACGCAATGGCGCAGATCGCCTCACCGGCGGTGATCTTCTTCAACCAAGGACCAACAATGTCTGGATGACCATATTTGGCCAGAATGTGGCTGTTCAATGACGCCAAAAGATTGAGATAAGAAAAGCTCAAGTCTGCACGCGCAATCTCTTCATGAATAACGCCTGCCGCCAAACAACCCATGCCCAAACCGCCATAGGCCTCTGGTAACTCGGGACATATAAAGCCCAGATCGCCCATCTCTTTCAGCAGAGTTCGATCTAAATCGCGCGTTTTGTCGCGCTCCATGAAGCCAGGCTTGACCCTTTCATCTGCGAAGCGACGCACCGTCTCGGCCAGCGCTTGCAAATCGTCATCAATGTAGGGGTTTGGGTTCATTCCATGCCTCCGTATTGAATTACTTTGCGTATTTGCGGAAATCAGGTTTGCGCTTTTCTTTCAGTGCATTCACACCTTCACGCGACTCTTCTGTGTCGTAGTAAAGCTTGAGCGCGTACATGCCCATACCAGCAATGCCGCTTTGATGTGCTGTGTCCATGTTGAAGCTTCGCTTGGCGATAGCGATCGCCGTTGGGCTGCGCTCACAAATTGTCTCGCCCCACTCTTGCACCGTGGCGTCGAGCTGATCGTGCGGTACGCAGATGTTGGCCAAGCCCATGTCCACTGCCTCTTGGCCTGAGTAGCGTTTGTTCAAATACCAAATTTCACGGGCCTTTTTCTCACCCACCACGCGGGCCAAGAACGCAGTGCCATAGCCTGGGTCAACAGAGCCCATCTTTGGGCCTACTTGACCAAAGATGGCCTTGTCTGAGCAAATGGTGAGGTCGCAAATGGTGCAAAGCACATTGCCGCCACCAATAGCGAAACCTTGAACGCGCGCAATCACAGGCTTGGGCACATCGCGAATGGCGGTGTGCAACTCTTCCATGGGCAGACCAATGGTGCCGCGACCGTCGTAGTTGCCATCATGGGCAGACTGATCGCCGCCTGTGCAAAATGCGCGATCGCCAGCACCAGCCAACACAATGGCACCCACGCTGCGGTCGTAGCCAGCCTTGTTCAAGGCTTTGATGATTTCATCGCAAGTGGTGCCGCGGAATGCGTTCATTTTGTCGGCACGGTTGATCGTGATCCAAGCCACGCCGTTGCGGTTTTCGTAAAGGATGTCTTCAAATTGCATGTGTTTCTCCAAAATTGAATTGAGTGATTAGCCGTGCATGGTGAGTCCGCCAGACACACTCAAAACTTGACCTGTGATGAAAGCAGCGTCGTCGCTGCCCAAAAACAAAATGGCGCCTGCCAAGTCATTTGGTTGACCCAAGCGGCCCAAAGGAATGGCTTTCTTGAAAGCTTCCATCAGTTTTTCTGGATTGCTGGCACCTTCGGCAAAGCCTGCAAGGAGTGCGGTGTCGGTAGGACCTGGGCAAACCACATTGACCGTGATGTTGTGACGTGCATGCTCACGCGCCAAGGTTTTGGACAAAGCGACCAAGCCGCCTTTGCAGGCAGCGTAGACGGCTTCACCCGATGAGCCACCGCGAGCAGCGTCTGAAGCAATGTTCACGATGCGGCCAGCGCCTCTGGCTGCCATGCCTGGCAAAACAGCGTGGTGCATGTGCAGTGCGCCGGTAAGGTTGATGGCGATCAGCTTGTCCCACTCTGCTGGAACGGTTTTGGTGAAGGGCTTGAAAATGTCCCAACCCGCGTTGTTCACCAACACATCGATAGGGCCCAACTGCGCCTCGGCTGCAGCAACCGCTGCGTCAACTTGAGCGCGGTCTGTGATGTTGCAATTGAATGCAGCGGCCTTGCCACCTGCCACCTTAATCTCGTCTGCCACTTTTTGGGCAGCCTCTAAGTTCATGTCAAAGACTGCCACTTTGGCACCTTCGGAGGCAAAGCGGCGGCAAGCTGCCCCACCAATGCCACCGGCGCCACCCGTGACGATGACTGTTTTATTTTCAAATTTCCCCATTTTGAATCTCCAATGAATGCTGATGTTGGTATGCTTTACGTCAACATCATGCAATTGATATGAGTGCATATATGTCAATGTATTGATATATTATGCAATATCCTGCAATTGCAATGCAAGCATTTTTTTAAAGAATTTACCAATGGTAAACCCTATGATTGATAGAGATTCGACACGATTTGAAATTGCCAATAGATTGTTCTTTCGCCTATATCAATGTGCCAATATGTTGCATAAAACAGGGACCAGGGCTGTTGAGAAAGAAGGATTGACCACTCAGCAGTGGGCTGTTCTGGGGGCGCTTTCGCGCAAAGAGGCCTTGGGTGGGATGAACGTAGGCGACTTGGCCAACTACCTGAAAGTCAGCCGACAAAATTTGTCTGGCCTCATTGGGCGCATGGAGCGCGATGGGCACATTGAATTGACTGCTGACACACTGGACCGACGTGCAAAACGTGTCAGCATGACCAAGAATGGCAGGCACGTATGGGAAAAAGAAGCACAACCCAAAATTCGCGCCTATTACGAATCCGCACTGGTTGACTTTTCAACAGGCGATTTGACGCATACGCTGCACTACTTGCTGAAGTTGCTGGACAACATGGAAAAGATTGATCAAGCGACGGGCGTCACAGAAGATTAATAAGAAAACATTAATCTAATTTAACGCCTGCACTCTTCACAAGTTTGGTCCAAAATTTAGCGTCTTCGGTCAAGAAGTTTGCGAACTGATCGGGTGATTTTGAGACATCAACATCGGTACCTTCTCTGGCCAATGCAGTTTTGACATTAGGTTGCGACATGGCAAATTGCGCAGCATCAAAAATCTTTTTCACGACGGCAGGCGGTGTGCCATTGGGCACAAAAATACCATACCAAAACTCAATGGCGTAGTCGGGAACACCTGCTTCAATGCTGCCAGGAATGCCAGGCACCAATAC
>RFVJ01000076.1 GCA_009928125.1 Betaproteobacteria bacterium | reverse complement strand
TGACATCAACATGGTAGGACTTTCAAACGCAAAGTTCGATCAAAACAAGCAACAAAATATCAATTCAGATTTCAGTGGGATGCAGCAAACGCTGTGTACGCTGTTTCGTCCAACAAAGCATTCACTTGCGATGCATCCGACAACTTCACTTTGAAGAACCAGCCGGCACCGAGGGGGTCGGTGTTGGCCAAGGAGGGATCTTCACGCAGGGCTTCGTTCACTTCTGTAATTTCACCGCTGATCGGCATGTACACATCGGCTGCAGCCTTCACAGACTCGACCACGCCAGCCACAGCTTTCTGTTCCAAGCTACTGCCCACTTCTGGCAACTCCACAAACACCACATCACCCAACGCATCTTGCGCATGGTGCGTAATGCCCACGGTGGCCACATCGCCTTCAACCTTGATCCACTCGTGCTCTTCGGTGTACTTCAAACTCATTTTTCTCTCCTTGAATAAATTAATTGGGGTCAGATGAACATTAATTATCGGGGTCACATCACAACTGTTTGGAGATCTTTAGCCGCGGTAATAACGATTGGGTACAAAAGGCATGGCACTGACCGTCATGGGCACTGCTTTGCTGCGCACCATGGCATGCACAACCGTACCAATCGCAGCATTGCCAGCTTCCACATAGCCCATGGCCACAGGCACATTGGCGGTGGGGCCAAGCAAACCACTGGTCACTTCACCGATTTTGACGCCTTGTAAGCTTTGCAGTTCCACGTGTTCGCGAACGGGCACACGCTCTTGGGCAATCAAACCCACACGTTTGCGAGTTAGAGGATGCGTGCCATCCAATTGGCCCAACACGATGGTGGCACCAGGGAAACCGCCAGCGCGTGCGCCGCCTGTGCGACGTACTTTTTGAATGGCCCAGTTGAGACCTGCTTCGATGGGTGTGGTGGTGGTGTCGATGTCGTTGCCATACAAACACAATCCCGCTTCGAGGCGCAGGGAATTGCGAGCGCCCAAACCAATGGGCTTCACTTCTGCTTGCGCTAACAAGGCGCGGGCAAATGCATCCACTACGGTGTTGCCCACAGAAATCTCAAACCCATCTTCACCGGTATAGCCAGAGCGTGTGATGAACAGATCCGCACCTTGCCATTCAAACGCTGCGCCAGTCATGAACACCAACTTTTCAACGCCTGGCACCATGCGTGACAAAGCATCAACCGCTTTAGGACCTTGCAAAGCCAAGAGGGCGCGCTCGGGCATGGGAATGACTTGGCAACGCGAACCAATGCGCGCTTGAATGTGCGCAATGTCGCCCGCTTTGCATGCACCGTTCACAATCACAAAAATATCGGTGCCACGGTTCACAAACATCAAGTCGTCAATGATGGTGCCTTCGTCAGTGAGCAGCAAGCCATAGCGCTGCTTGCCCACTGGCAAATCGATTACATCGACAGGCATCAAGGATTCAAAGGCTGCCGCAGCATCGGGACCGACCAAACGCAATTGACCCATGTGCGACACATCAAACAAGCCCGCTTCGGCGCGTGTGTGATGGTGCTCTGCCATCAAACCCATGGGGTATTGCACGGGCATGCTGTAGCCGGCAAAGGGCACCATGCGTGCGCCAAGTTCGATGTGCAAAGCATTAAGGGGGGTATTGAGCAAAGCGGTGTCAGCGGACAATTGAATTCTCCAAGGGCAAAGTAAAACCATGACCGAAATCATGGGTTGCCCTCGCTGTCCGCTTTACCTGAGCGATTCGCCGGTTGTGTCTTTCGGTGGAAAGACTCACTGCGGGTTGCGCCTTCGGTGGAGGGTTCGACCGGATGGTCCGCCCTCTCTCTCCAGTGAGGATGCGTTGCTAAACAAGGTTAACAACGTTTGTCAGTCCTGGGTACCTGAGCGTTCAGAAATCGAAAGATTTCCTGCGCCTTCGGTGGCGACCTCAAGGGGGCCGCGCTCTCCTGACGGTTAAATTATAAACAGGTCTTTTGAACCTGCCAGCACTTTTTACATGCCTGAGTAGTTAGGCCCGCCGCCGCCTTCTGGTGTCACCCACACAATGTTCTGTGTGGGATCTTTGATATCGCATGTTTTGCAATGCACACAATTTTGCGCATTGATTTGCAGACGATCGGATTGGTCTTCGTTCTTGACGTACTCGTAAACGCCGGCGGGGCAATACCGCGCCTCGGGGCCTGCAAATTTGGCCAAGTTGATGCCCACCGGCACACTGGCATCCTTCAAGGTGAGGTGTGCCGGTTGATTCTCTTCGTGGTTGGTGTTGCTGATGAACACACTCGACAAACGATCAAAGGTGAGCTTGCCATCGGGCTTGGGGTATTGAATGGGTTGGCATTCGGCCGCAGGCTTGAGGTAAGTGTGGTCGGCTGCGGCACGGCGAATTGTCCAAGGCACATGGCCGCGCAAGACAAATTGCTCGACACCGGTCATGAGGGTGCCCACGGTGCGACCTTTTTTGAACCATTGCTTGAAGTTGCGTGCCTTGTTCAATTCTGTGTGCAACCAGCTGTTCTCGAATGCTTCTGGGTATGCAGTGAGTTCGTCATGCGCGCGTCCCGCTTGCAATGCGTCATAGGCCGCTTCAGCCGCCAACATGCCAGTCTTGATGGCTGCGTGGCTACCTTTGATGCGGCTGGCATTGAGGTAACCCGCATCGCAGCCCACCAAGGCGCCACCTGGGAACACGGTTTTGGGCAATGACAACAGCCCGCCCGCCGTGATGGCACGCGCACCATAAGAAATGCGTTTGGCCGGGGCTATGCCTTTGGCCTCGTCGCCTTCAAAGTACCAGCGAATGTTGGGGTGCGTTTTGAAACGTTGAAACTCTTCGAAAGGGCTAAGCCAAGGGTTGGTGTAATCCAAGCCCACCACAAAGCCCACCACCACTTTGTTGTCTTCCATGTGATACAGGAAAGAGCCGCCGTATGTGTTTTCGTCCAAGGGCCAGCCAGCGCTGTGCAAAGCCAAACCGGCTTTGTGACGCGCAGGGTCAATTTCCCAGAGTTCTTTGATGCCGATGCCGTAACTTTGTGGATCTTTGCCTTGGTCCAATTTGAATTTGGCAATGACTTGCTTGCCCAAATGACCGCGCGCGCCTTCGGCAAACACGGTGTACTTGGCATGCAGTTCCATGCCCAGTTGGAAGTTGTCGGTAGGTTCGCCATCTTTGCCGATGCCCATGTTGCCAGTGGCCACACCTTTGACAGAT
Organism: Betaproteobacteria bacterium; assembly: GCA_009928125.1. GTDB lineage: Bacteria > Pseudomonadota > Gammaproteobacteria > Burkholderiales > Burkholderiaceae_C > Limnohabitans_A. Next base: position 6,536 of record RFVJ01000076.1, on the reverse strand, counting down.
CCGTCCTCGTTGTACAAAACTTCGGCAGCCGTAAAGCCTGGGAAAATTTCAACGCCCAAGGCTTCGGCCTGTTCGCCCAACCAACGTGTGAGGTTGCCCAAGCTGATGATGTAGTTGCCATCGTTGTGGAAGCAGGGTGGCAGGGCAAAGTTGGGAACGCGTGTGGCGCCGTTTTCTGTGGTCATCAAAAAGATGTCTTCGGTGACCGGTTGATTCAAAGGCGCACCCATTTCTTTCCATTTGGGAAAGAGTTCAGTCAGCGCAATGGGGTCCATGATGGCACCCGACAAAATGTGCGCGCCTGGTTCGGAGCCTTTTTCCAACACCACAACAGAAACATCGTTGCCTTTTTCTTGGGCCAATTGTTTCAAGCGAATGGCCGTCGACAAACCAGCAGGGCCACCGCCCACCACGACCACGTCGTATTCCATCGATTCACGGGGGCCGTGAGTGTTCAAAATCTCTTCAGGTGTCATTGAAAGACTCGCATCAAGTTGAGGATTTGGGGGCCTAATGTCGGCCTGGTGACTCATTTTAAGCGCGGAACAGGCAGAATCTGGTTGAAACGATGCATGGATATCCCGCCCCCTGTTGGCGACAGATCAGAGACCCTCGCTATGAAATTTGAAATTCCCGAAATCAAGAAAAAAGTTCATGAAATGATCATCCCCATTCGTTGGGGGGACATGGATGCCATGGGGCATGTCAACAACACGGTTTACTTTCGATATTTAGAAACCGTTCGCATTGACTATTTCCATTCAATCGGCTGCGAGCCCAATCCGCAGGGGCAGGGGCCTGTGATCGTCAATGCCTTTTGCAATTTTTACAAGCAGTTGGAATACCCAGGCAATGTGCTGGCCACAATGTATGTGAGTGATCCTGCGCGCACCACATTCGAGAGCTGGTGCACCTTGGAACGGATTGACCAGCCCGGTGTGATTTACGCTGCAGGCGGGGCCACCACCATTTGGGTTGATTTCCCTTTGCAGAAAGCGGTGAACTTGCCAGACGACATCAGGGCGCGCGTTACGCCCTGAAAAAACATCCGGAGCTCTTATTTTTGCTTGGGCACGCGCCCCATCAAGTAAAACTCTGGATTGGGCATCATGTTGCTGAAGCTGGCCATGCGGTTGGACAAACCAAAGAAGGCTGTAATGGCCGCAATGTCCCAGATGTCTTCGTCGTCAAAACCTTGCGCATGCAAAGGCGCAAAGTCGGCGTCTTCAATTTGATCACTGTGCAAACACACCTTCATGGCGAAATCGAGCATGGCACGTTGGCGCGCTGAGATGTCTGCTTTGCGATAGTTGACGGCCACCTGATCGGCCACCAAGGGCTTCTTTTCGTAAATGCGCAAGATGGCGCCATGGGCCACCACGCAATACAAACAGTTGTTGGCGGCGCTGGTGGTGGTGACGATCATTTCCCGATCGCCCTTGGTCAGGTTGCTGGTGCGACCCACAGACTCGGGCACCATGAGGGCGTCGTGGTATGCAAAAAAGGCGCGCCACTCAGCGGGTCTGCGTGCAAAAGCCAAAAAGACTTGCGGCACAAACCCCGCCTTTTCTTGCACCTCCAAAATCTTGGCGCGAATGTCTTCAGGCACATCCTTGAGTTCCGGGACGGGGTAGCGTTGGGTTTTGGCAGAGGCAGTCAGGGTCATGAGCGTTCCTTGTCAGTTTGCTGATTCTATTCACCTATTACACTATGGGTTTTGAGTCTTTCCTCTCCTAGGAGTGCCCTGTGAACAAGATTTTCCCCTCTGCGGCCGAGGCGCTGAAAGGCGTCGTGGCAGATGGTCAACTGCTTGCTGTGGGTGGCTTTGGCCTCTGCGGTATCCCTGAAGCCCTGATTGACGCGCTGCGCGACTCGGGCTGCAAAAACCTCACCGCCATTTCGAACAATGCGGGCGTCGACGGTTTTGGTTTGGGCAAGCTGCTTGAAACGCGTCAGATTAAAAAAATGATTTCATCCTACGTGGGTGAGAACAAAGAATTCGAGCGCCAGTTCTTGGCGGGCGAATTGGAATTGGAATTCACACCCCAAGGCACCTTGGCTGAAAAACTGCGCGCCGGCGGTGCGGGTATTCCTGCCTTCTTCACCAAAACCGGTGTGGGCACCGTGGTGGCCGACGGCAAAGAGTTGCGTGAATTCGATGGTGAGACGTATGTCATGGAGCGCGCCTTGGTGCCTGATGTGTCTTTGGTCAAAGCTTGGCGTGCTGACAAATCTGGCAACTTGCAATTTCGTTTAACCGCTCGCAACTTCAATCCTGCGGTGGCGATGGCGGGCAAGGTCTGCATTGTGGAAGTCGAAGAGATTGTGGAAACCGGCGACATGGTGCCCGATCAAATTCACTTGCCTGGCATTTATGTTCATCGCTTGGTGCTCAACAAGCACCCCGAGAAGCGCATTGAAAAACGCACCATCACAGAGAAAGCAGGAGTCTGAGCATGAGCTGGAGTCAAGATCAAATGGCGGCACGTGCCGCGCACGAACTGCAAGATGGCTTCTATGTCAACTTGGGCATTGGCATTCCCACCTTGGTGGCCAACCATGTACCTAGCAACATTGAAGTGTGGTTGCAATCTGAAAACGGCATGCTGGGCATTGGCCCCTTTCCCACAGAAGATGAAGTTGACGCCGACTTGATCAATGCTGGTAAACAAACGGTGACCACCATCAAGGGTTCATCTATTTTTGGCAGCCATGACAGCTTCGCCATGATTCGGGGCGGCAAAATCAATTTGTCCATCCTCGGCGCCATGCAAGTGAGCGAAAAGGGCGACTTGGCCAACTGGATGATTCCAGGCAAGATGGTCAAGGGCATGGGCGGTGCCATGGACTTGGTGGCGGGCGTGAAACGCGTCATCATTTTGATGGAACACGTGGCCAAGAAAAAAGACGGCACCGAAGATTTGAAAATCTTGCCTCAATGCACGCTGCCCTTAACAGGCGTGGGCGTGGTCGACCGCATCATCACCGACTTGGCGGTGATGGATGTGGTGCCTGAAGGTTTGAAGGTGGTCGAAATGGCACCTGGTGTGACGCAAGAAGTCTTGCAAAGCAAAACAGGTGTGAAGCTGATTTTCTAAATCACTTCAAGATATCGCCCATGCACAAGTACTTCATTTCGAGGTACTCTTCCATGCCATGGTGCGAACCTTCACGGCCCAAGCCCGATTGCTTGACGCCGCCAAAGGGCACATGCTCAGTGGCAATGATGCCCACGTTGATGCCCACCATGCCGTATTCCAATCCTTCGCTGACGCGGAAGATGCGACCCACGTCGCGGCTGTAGAAATAACTGGCCAAGCCAAACTCGGTGTTGTTGGCGGCGTCAATGGCTTCTTGTTCTGTTTTGAATTTGAAGATGGGTGCGAAGGGGCCGAAAGTTTCTTCGCGCGCGCACAGCATGTCGGATGTGGCATTGCCAATGACGGTGGGTTCAAAGAACTGACCGTTCAAAGCTTTGCCCCCTGCCAACACCACACCGCCTTTGGCTTTGGCATCTTCGACGTGGCGTGTGACCTTTTCCAAAGCAGCGGGTTCGATGAGGGGGCCTTGCACCACGCCCTCTTCAAAGCCATTGCCCACTTTCAAAGCTTTGACTTTGGCTGCAAATTTTTGCACGAACGTGTCGTACACCGACTCTTGCACGTAGATGCGATTGGCGCACACACAGGTTTGTCCTGCATTGCGGTATTTGCTGGCCATGGCGCCTTCTACGGCGCTGTCGATGTCGGCGTCATCAAACACGATGAAGGGCGCATTGCCGCCTAATTCCAATGAGAGTTTCTTCACAGTGGGTGCCGATTGCGCCATCAAAATACGGCCCACTTCGGTGCTGCCTGTGAAGCTGATGTGGCGCACGATATCGCTGGCGCAAAACACTTTGCCGGCTGCAATGCTGTTGTCGGAATCGGCCGTGAGCAAGTTGATGACGCCTGCAGGGATGCCGGCGCGGATGGCCAACTCACCAGCGGCCAGAGCTGTCAAAGGCGTCAGCTCTGCGGGTTTAATCACCACGGTACAACCGGCGGCCAAAGCGGGGGCCACTTTGCGCGTGATCATGGCCAATGGGAAGTTCCAAGGGGTGATGGCGGCGCACACACCGATGGGTTGTTTGATGACCATCAAGCGGCGGGTGTTGTCAAACTGGGGCAATGTTTCGCCATTGACGCGCTTGGCTTCTTCGGCATACCACTCCACAAAGCTGGCGCCGTACATCACTTCGCCCTTGGCTTCTGCAAAGGGCTTGCCTTGTTCTGCGGTCATGATGCGGCCCAAATCTTCGACGTTGGCCATCAGCAAGTCATACCACTTGCGCAACAAGATGCTGCGCTCTTTGCTGGTTTTGCCGCGCCAGGCGGGCAAGGCCGCGTTGGCTGCCGCGATGGCTGCTTCGGCTTCTTGAGCACCCAAATTGGCCACATCGGCCAATTTTGCGCCAGTAGCGGGGTCGTTCACGTCAAAACGACTGCTGCCTTGGACCCACTGTCCGTTGACCAGAGCGTCGGTTTTGAGGAGGCTGGGGTCCTTCAACAGGGCCAAGGGGGATGTTTTCATGTCCATAGGGGGTCTCCAAGAGAGTTTGGGGGCGCGATTCGCAGCAACGGCAATCTTATAATGGAAAGTTAGGCCAAGTAAGGCTTTCATAAAGATACCCTGCCATGAGCACACCTGTTATTTCTGTTGCTGACATTCGCAAAACCTTCCTCGACTTTTTTGCGTCCAAAGGCCATACCGTGGTGGCGTCCAGCCCCTTGGTTCCCGGTAACGACCCCACCTTGATGTTCACCAACTCTGGCATGGTGCAATTCAAGGATGTGTTCTTGGGCACTGACAAACGCAGCTACGTGCGCGCTGCTTCGGTGCAAGCTTGTCTGCGTGCGGGTGGCAAGCACAACGATTTGGAAAACGTGGGTTACACCGCACGTCACCACACCTTCTTTGAAATGTTGGGCAATTGGAGCTTTGGCGATTACTTCAAGCGCGACAGCTTGAAGTGGGCCTGGGAACTGCTCACACAAGTTTACAAATTGCCTGCCGATAAATTGTGGGCCACCGTCTACATCGAAGACGACGAAGCCTACGACATTTGGACGAAAGAAATTGGTCTGCCACCCGAGCGCGTGGTGCGCATCGGTGACAACAAAGGCGGACGCTACATGTCCGACAATTTCTGGATGATGGCTGACACTGGACCCTGCGGTCCATGCTCTGAAATCTTCTATGACCACGGCCCTGAAATTCCAGGCGGCCCGCCCGGCAGCCCCGAGCAAGACGGCGACCGTTACATTGAAATTTGGAACAACGTGTTCATGCAATTCGACATGCAGCCAGATGGCAGCGTGAAGAACTTGCCAGCGCCCTGCGTTGACACAGGTATGGGCCTTGAGCGCTTGGCGGCGATTCTGCAGCACGTAAACGGGCTGCAAAGATTTGGAAAACAAATCATTGCGTGTGATTGCCGATCACATTCGTGCCACTGCATTCTTGGTGAGCGATGGCGTGGTGCCCAGCAACGAAGGCCGCGGGTATGTGCAGCGCCGCATCGTTCGCCGCGCCATTCGCCACGGTTACAAACTGGGCCAAAAAACACCGTTCTTCCACAAACTGGTGCCGGACCTGGTCAAGCTGATGGGGGCTGCCTATCCCAATTTGGCTTCACAAGAAAAACGCATCACCGACATCTTGAAGGCCGAAGAAGAACGCTTCTTCGAAACCCTGGAAGTGGGCATGCAAATTTTGGACGCGGCCCTTGAAGGCGGTGTCAAAGTGCTGCCTGGGGAAGTGGCTTTCAAATTGCATGACACTTATGGCTTCCCCTTGGACTTGTCTGCCGACGTTTGCCGGGAGCGCGATTTGAGCGTAGACGAGGCCGGCTTTGCCGCCGCCATGGAACGTCAAAAAGCCCAAGCCCGTGCCGCCGGTAAATTCAAAATGGACCGCGCCTTGGAGTACACCGGCGCAGGCAACACCTTCGTGGGTTACGACGAACTGCAAGCCACCGCCAAAGTGTTGGCGTTGTATGTGGAAGGTACGCCTGCGACTGAACTCAAAGCCGGTCAAAACGGCGTTGTGGTGTTGGACACCACACCGTTCTATGCAGAGTCGGGTGGTCAAGTGGGCGACCAAGGCTGGTTGCAAACAGCTGGCGCCAAGTTTGAAGTGGCCGACACCTTGAAGATCAAGGCCGATGTGTTTGGTCACCATGGCGTGTTGTTGGAAGGTAGCCTCAAAGTGGGCGATGCAGTGCAAGCCCAGGTGAGCACCGACGTGCGCGCGGCCACCGTGCGCAATCACTCGGCTACACACTTGATGCACAAAGCCTTGCGTGAAGTCTTGGGTGACCACGTGCAACAAAAAGGTTCCTTGGTGAATGCCGAGCGCACACGATTTGACTTTGCGCACAATGCCCCCATTACGGACGAACAAATCTTGGCCATTGAAGCCAAAGTGAACCAAGAAATTTGGGCCAACCCCGCCACGCAAGCCCGCGTGATGGACATTGAGTCCGCGCAAAAAAC
>RFVJ01000075.1 GCA_009928125.1 Betaproteobacteria bacterium | reverse complement strand
CGGGCCCCTGTTTTACGGGCCAAGGCCTTTTTGGCAATGGCTTGCAAGGCTTCTGGGCGAATCTCGAGTTCAACGCCTTCCATGTTGAGCAATTGGCCAAACTGTTTGACCAAGGCATTTTTGGGTTCGGTCAAGATTTGAACCAGTGCCTCTTCGGTCAACTCGGCCAGGGTGGCGACCACAGGCATGCGTCCCACCAACTCGGGGATCAGACCGAATTTGATCAAATCTTCAGGCTCGACTTCGGTGAAGACTTCCGTGAGTGAACGTTGTTTCTTGCTTTTGACGACGGCGCCAAAACCAATGCCTGAAGCTTCGGTACGGTTTTCAATGACTTTTTCCAAGCCAGCAAAGGCACCGCCGCAAATGAACAAAATGTTGGTGGTGTCAATTTGCAAAAAATCTTGATTGGGATGCTTGCGACCACCTTGAGGGGGTACGCTGGCCATGGTGCCTTCAATCAACTTCAACAAAGCTTGTTGTACGCCCTCACCCGACACGTCACGCGTGATGGAGGGGTTGTCTGACTTCCGAGTGATCTTGTCGATCTCATCGATGTAAACGATACCGCGCTGAGCGCGTTCCACATCGTAGTTGCAGCTTTGCAGCAATTTGGACACGATGTTTTCAACGTCTTCACCCACATAGCCAGCTTCAGTGAGCGTGGTGGCATCGGCCATGACGAATGGCACATCGAGCATGCGCGCCAAGGTTTGTGCCAACAAAGTTTTGCCAGAGCCTGTGGGGCCAATCAGCAAAATGTTGCTCTTGGCGAGTTCAACATCTTCCTTTTTAGCGCCCTCTTTGTGCTTCAAACGCTTGTAATGGTTGTAGACCGCAACGGCCAAGGTTCGTTTGGCTTTTTCTTGGCCAATGACGTAGTTGTCTAAATTGGTTTTGATGTCCAAAGGCGTGGGCAAGCCGTTCTTGGCGTCTTTGGCAATTTCGGTGGCTGGCAATTCATCGCGGATGATGTCATTGCACAAGTCGATGCACTCGTCGCAAATGAAGACCGAGGGGCCAGCGATGAGCTTCTTGACCTCGTGCTGGCTTTTGCCGCAGAAGGAGCAATACAAATTCTTTTCGGTAACTGAGCCTTTTTTATCGGCCATAAACGACGCCTTGTGGTTCTATTTTCCCAATGATAACGAAAGAAAAACGGCGCTCTCCCAGAATGGGGGCGCCGTCTTCAAAAAACAGGGCTGAAACCTCCATTTCCGCCCTGTACTGTTGCTTCTCAGGGACGTTTTGCGATCACTTGGTCGATCAGACCGTAATCTTTGGCCTCGTCGGCAGACAAATAGTAATCTCGCTCGGTGTCCAATTGGATCTTTTCGAGGGGCTGGCCTGTGTTTTCAGCCAGGATGCGGTTCAGCTGCTCACGGGTTTTGAGAATTTCACGGGCGTGGATCTCAATTTCAGTGGCCTGCCCCCTTGCACCACCCAAAGGCTGGTGAATCATGACCAGCGAAAAACGCTTGCCTTTTGCGCCAGCAGTCAACAAAAACGCGCCCATGCTGGCAGCCATGCCGGTGCACAAAGTGGACACATCGGGTTTGATGAAGTTCATGGTGTCGTAGATGGCCATGCCAGCACTGACAGAACCACCCGGTGAGTTGATGTAGAAAGAAATGTCCTTCTCAGGGTTCTCACTCTCTAAAAACAACAACTGAGCCACCACAGAGTTGGCCGTGTAGTCGTTGACTTCACCCACCAAGAAGATCACACGCTCTTTGAGCAAGCGGGAGTAAATGTCATAAGCGCGTTCGCCGCGGCCTGACGTTTCGATCACCATGGGCACATTGCCCAAAGCTTGAATGTCGAGTGAGTTCATGGTGTTTCCAAACTGCAAAAGGTTCAAAGTGATCAGGCTTGTTGGCCCATCAATTCGTCAAAAGTAATGGCTTTTTCAGTCACTTTGGCTTTTGACAAAATGAAGTCGGAGACATTGGATTCAATGACCACCGCTTCAATTTCAGCCATGCGCTGATTGTCGCCATAGTACCAACGCACGACATCTTCGGGACGCTCGTAGCTGGAAGCCAGTTCTTCAATGTGGGCTTTGATTTGCGCTTCTGTGGCATTCAAGCTGTTGGCCTTGACCAATTCAGCCACAACCAAGCCCAAACGCACACGGCTTTCGGCTTGCGGACGGAAGATGTCGTCTGGGATCGGCGCTTTGTCGGCGTCTTTGATGCCACGTTGCTTCAAATCGGCACGAGCGCCATCTTTCAATCGTTCGATTTCGTTTTGCACCACAGACTGGGGCAAGTCGAGCTCGGCTTTTTCAACCAGCGCGTTCATGGCTGCTTGTTTGTTACGACCTTGCAAACGGAATTTCACTTCGCGCTCGAGGTTTTTGCGAATGTCTGCACGCAAACCTTCAACGGACGCGTCGGCGATGCCCAATGACTTGGCCAAGGCCTCGTTCACTTCAGGCAGATGGGCTGCTTCGATTTTCTTCACAGTGACCAAGAAGTCGGCTGTTTTGCCGGCCACATCTTGACCGTGGTAATCGGCTGGGAAGGCCAAGGGGAAAGTTTTGCTTTCGCCGTTTTTCATGCCGCGAACAGCTTCTTCGAATTCTTTCAACATTTGGCCTTCGCCGACCAAGAATTGAAAGTCGGCTGCCTTGCCGCCAGAGAACACTTCGCCATCAATTTTGCCTTCGAAGTCAACCGTGACGCGGTCGCCGTCGACGGCCGCCTCTGCAGCAGGACGCTGAGAGAAAGTGCGGCGCTGTTTGCGCAAGATGTCGACTGTTTTGTCGATGGCTTCGTCGGTCACTTCAGCGCTGATTTTTTCAACAGTGGCTGTGCTCAAGTCGCCCAACTTAACTTCAGGGTACACCTCAAAAATGGCTTCAAAAGCCAATTCACCTTCAGGTGCACCTTCCTTTTCGGAGATGCGAGGCTGGCCCGCAACGCGCACCTTGGCTTCGTTGGCGGCAACGGCAAAAGCCTCGCCCACTTTGTCGTTCATCACTTCGTATTGGACAGAGTAACCATATCGTTGCGCCACAACATTCATGGGCACTTTGCCTGGACGGAAACCGTCCATCTTGACGGTGCGTGCCAATTTTTTCAAACGGGCATCAACTTCAGATTGGATTGCAGTCACAGGCGTCATTTTGCGTTCCAATTTTTCCAATGTTTCTACAGTAACTGCCATGGTCTTCTCTTTTAGTAAGTGGTGCGCGGGGCGGGACTCGAACCCGCACAGTATTGCTACCGTCAGGACCTAAACCTGGTGCGTCTACCAATTTCGCCACCCGCGCGGGTCCCATCGATATGGGTTGAATCGGTCAACCTTCTATTTTAACCATGGAAGTGAGGGCTTCCAGTTTGAAGCCCCCAAGTCAAGGCCAGCTTTAGGCGGGTTTGGCAGGCGGTGAAACCTTGAACCAAGCCGCATACATGGCTGGCAAAGCCAGCAATGTCAGGGCTGTCGCCACAATCAAGCCGCCCATGATGGCAACAGCCATGGGACCCCAAAACACACTTCTGGACAAGGGGATCATGGCCAAAACTGCTGCGGCAGCAGTGAGCACAATGGGACGCAAACGACGGACGGCGGATTCCACAATGGCCTCCCAAGCCGGCACGCCTGCAGCACGGTCTTGCTCAATTTGGTCGATCAAGATGACCGAATTGCGCTGAATCATGCCCATCAAGGCAATCACGCCCAGCAAAGCGACAAAGCCAAAAGGACGGTCAAGCACCAGCAAGGCACCTGCCACGCCAGCCATGCCCAAGGGTCCCGTGAGGAACACCAGCAAGGCACGACTGAAACTTTGCAACTGCAGCATCAAGAGCGTGAAGGTGACAAACAGCATCAAAGGCATGCCTGCGGCGATGGACGCAGAACCTTTGGAACTCTCCTCGACTGCTCCAGCAACCTCAATGCGATAGTCATTGAACCCGGCAGCATGCCATGACGCTTCAATCTTTTTGAGTTCGGGCAGCAATTGGTTGGTGACTGTCGCACCTTGAATGCCTTCAATCAGGTCGGCATTGACGGTGATGGCGTAATTTCGACCCTCACGCCACATCACACCAGGTTCCCAATTGAACACAGGCTTGGCGATTTGCATCAAAGGAATGGCTTTTCCGGAAGTCGTCGGCACATAAGCACCCGCCAAATCGGTGATGGCATCGCGCTCAGACTGTGGTTGACGCAACACAATATCGATCAATTTGTCGCCATCACGGTACTGGCCCACCGTAGAACCTGAAGCCATGGTGCGCGACGCTTGCGCAATCGATTGACTGGTCACACCCAAAGCACGCGCTTTGGCCTGGTCGACTTCCAAACGGATGACCTTGATTGATTCGTTCCAGTTGTCATTCACACCGCGGGTGTTGACGTTGGCGCGCATGGCAGCCTTGACTTCATCGGCCTTCAAACGCAGCGCCAAAGGATCGGCACCCACCACCCGGAATTGAACGGGGTAAGGCACTGGCGGTCCATTGGGCAACAGTTTCACGCGGCCACGAACTTCAGGGAACTCGGTGGCCAACAAGGCTGGCAGTTTGATGCGAAGTGATTCGCGTACTTTCAGATCTTGGGGCAAGACAATCAACTGCGAAACATTGGACTGAGGGAACACCTGGTCCAAGGGCAAGTAAAAACGCGGCACACCAGAACCGACCCAGGTGCTGACGGAGGTAACCCCCTCCTCTGCCAACAGACGCTTTTCAATGCGCTTTGCAACTTCGTCACTGGCCGCAAAACTAGAGCCTTCAGGTAACCAGATGTCCACCATGATTTCAGGTCGACTTGAATCAGGAAAAAATTGTTGCTGTACTTTGCCCATGCCCACAATGCCCAACACAAACAAGGCCAAGGTGATGGCAATGGTCTTCCATTTGTTGAAGACACACCATGTGACAGCAGTACGGAACTTTTTGTAAAAAGGCGTGTCAAACATTTCATGCACGACAGCTTCGCCAGATCCAGCCACATGGGGTGGTGCTTTCAGCAGCAAGGTGCCCAAATAAGGCACGAAGTAAACGGAAGCGACCCAACTGATCAGCAAGGCAATGACCGTGACCGCAAAGATGGCAAAGGTGTATTCACCTGTCATGGATTTGGCCAACCCAATGGGCAAGAAACCGGCTGCGGTGATCAATGTGCCCGTCAACATCGGCATGGCTGTGAGTTCGTAAGCAAAGGTGGCGGAGCGAACTTTGTCGTAGCCCTCTTCCATTTTGCGAACCATCATTTCAACGGCAATGATGGCATCGTCTACCAGCAAGCCCAAGGCAATGATGAGCGAGCCCAGCGAAATTTTGTGCAGCCCAATGTTGAAATAATCCATCGCCAAAAAGGTCACTGCCAGCACCAAGGGAATGGTGATACCCACCACCAATCCTGGCCGCATGTCCAAGGTCCAACGGCGCCACAATGGATGAACGCCGGGACGTTTGTGCAAGCCCAATGACAAGAAGCTCACAGCCAACACAATGGCCACAGCCTCGACCAAAGTTTGCAAGAATTCATTCACAGACTTTGAAACGGCCTTCGGTTGGTCTTGCACTTGAATGAGCTTCACACCTGCGGGCAATGTGGCTTCAATGCCTGGTGCGCTGGCTTTCAGGGCCTTGCCCAATTGAATGATGTCGCCCCCTTTGGCCATGGACACACCTAGGCCAATCACCTGTTCGCCGTTGTGACGCACTTTGACTGAAGGTGGATCGATGTAGTCTTGTTTGACTGTGCCCAAATCAGACAATTTGATTTGCTGACCAGAAGCACCGCGAATGGGCATTTGCCTTAAAGCCTCGAGGCTGTTGAACTGGCCATTGACGCGCAACTGAATGGCATCTTTGGGCAAATTCAAAGTGCCTGCAGATTCAACGGCATTTTGTTGACTCAGTTGGGCAATGACAGCGCCCATGTCAATGCCCATCGCGGCCAATTTCTTCTGTGAAATTTCAACAAATACTTTTTCGTCCTGCACGCCAAATAATTCCACTTTGGCAACGTCTTGAACTCGCAAGATCTTTTGCCGCACATCGTCAGCAAACTTTTTCACTTCAGCGGGCGTAAAGCCCTCGGCTTGCAACGCATAAATGACACCATACACGTCACCAAAATCATCCACAAAGAAAGGGCCCACCACACCTGACGGCAAACTGCCGCGCATGTCGCCAATTTTCTTGCGAACGGTGTACCAAACGTTGGCCACTTCAGCTGGCTTGGAATAGTCTTTGATTTGGAAAATGATTTGCGATTCGCCTGGCTTGGAGTAGCTTCGAATCTTGTCAGCATAGGGTACTTCTTGAAGCGTTCGTTCCAATTTGTCTGTGACTTGTTCAGCCACTTGCTGCGCTGTCGCACCAGGCCAATAGGCACGAACCACCATGACGCGGAAGGTAAACGGTGGATCTTCATCCTGGCCTAAATTGAAGAAAGCAAAGACGCCCAAAAGCATCAACACCACCATCAAGTAACGTGTGAGCGCCGGATGGTCCAGCGCCCATTTAGACAGGTTGAATCCTGCTTTGGGTTCGGTACGCATGGTTTATTTGCTCGCAGGTGGCGTGAGGGCTTCGGGGTTGTAAACCGTGACTTTTTGACCCGGCGACAAAACATGCACACCGGCACTCACAATTTGTTGACCTGGTTTGAGGCCCGACGTGATCACCACGTCATTGCCATCGGCTGTGGCCACTTGAACCACTTGCGATGAGACCGTGCTGGTAGCTGTGTCAAACAACCACACCGTGGTTTGCTGACCTTCTTGTCGCAAGGCACTGGTGGGCACCTTGATGACATTGGATTGGCTACCCGCCAACTGCGGGGCATGGACATTCAAGGTGATCCCCAATGGCAAAGCTTCGGCTTTTTCCAAACCCAGCTTCACTGTGAAAGTGCGTGTTGCAGGATCGGCACTGGCACCTATTTCACGCACGTGGCCTTGCACGGTTTGATTGCCATTGCCTACCGTAGCGGTCATTTTTTGGCCCAACTTTAAGCGCCCTACAACATGTTCTGGTACCGCAAAGACCGCATCGCGGGGGCCGTCTTGTGCAAAACGAACCACCGGCTGGCCAGCAGAAACTACTTGACCGGGTTCAGCCTCTACACCCGTAATGACCCCTGATGAAGTGGCCATCAATTTGGCATAGCCCGCTTGATTGCTTTGAGATTGAGCTTGAGCCAGCGCTTGATCGAGCGTGGCTTGTGCAGCCTTGAGAGTGGCTGATCGACGCTCTAACTCTGCTGCGCTGATGAAATTTTGGGCCAGCAAGGCTTCGTAGCGCTTGAAATCTGCAGCCGCCAAGTCACGCTGTGAACGTGCGCCAATGACCTGTGCTTGCGCTGCCTGCGCTGCCAAAGCGTAATCTTGCACATCAACCTCAGCCAAAACTTGGCCAGCCTGGACGCGTTGACCTGCCTCAGCTTGACGAACCAAAATTTTGCCACCGACTCGAAAGCTCAAACGGCTTTCAATCCGTGCCCTGACCTCTGCCGCATACTCACCCTGAACATTCAAATCAGAAGCGCCGACCGAGATCAATTTCACGGAACGAGTGGGTTCAGGCGTTTCTTTTTTGCCAGAACAAGCGCTCAAAAATATCGCCGTACAGAGCAAGCCTAAGAGGCCTGTGCGTCGACCCGAGGGTGACGCTGTCTTGAATGTTGCTGGCCCAATGTGGCGCACAAAGTGGTGTGGCATGGTGTTCCGAAATTAATGACTGACTGGTTAGTAATTTAGGGTAATCCATGAGGCTTGTCAAGCGAAAATGCTCAAATTCATGACATCCCACCCTAGCCCTCCACACGCTGTCAAAGCACTCCCCGTGACGCACCCCGAAAACTTTCCGGTAGCGTCCTGGTTGTGTCCACCTGCACTGCGACCCGCCATTGCGGCCATTTATGCATTTGCGCGTGCGGCCGATGACATTGCCGATGAGGGACAGATGCCTGCCACAGACAGATTGGCGATGCTTCAAGCGTTTCGCCAAGCCTTGCACAACCCGACGCAGGCCGCTCGCTTTCATCCAGAAATTTTTGAACCCCTGCATCAAGTCATTGCCTTGAAGGCTCTGCCAGTGAACTTGTTGGACGACTTGCTCAAAGCCTTTGAACAAGATGTGACGGCCAGTGCAAATGCTTGGACCTATGCAGACATGAATGACTTGCTGCGGTATTGCGAACTTTCAGCCAACCCCGTTGGGCGTTTGCTTCTGCATTTGTATGGCGTTCATGACGAGACCTCACTTGCGCACAGCGATGCCATTTGCAGCGCACTTCAATTGATCAATTTCTGGCAAGACCTGAGCGAAGACATTCCGCGAGGCCGTTATTACTTGCCACAAGACCAGGCCGCCAAACTGTCTGACGCAGAATTGCTGGCGTTCCTATGCCAGCACGCTCATCAGTTGATGATGTCGGGCGCACCCTTGGTCCACAGGGTACCAGGTCGCGCAGGGTGGGAGCTTCGCTTGGTCGTGCAAGGCGGCATGCGCATCCTAGAAAAAGTAAGGCAGCTCGGCCCCCAAGCCCTGCACACTCGACCGCGACTGCGACCTTGGGATCTTCCCTTGATGTTCTGGCGCAGCCTCTGGATGTAGACCAGACAGTGGGAGAATCGAACACCATGACACCCCAAGAGTACGTCCAAGAGAAAGCCGCCAGTTCAGGCAGTAGCTTTTACTACGCCTTTCTTTTCCTGCCCACCGAACGTCGCGCAGCCATCACTGCCTTCTATGCGTTTTGCCGTGAAGTGGACGATGTGGTGGACGAAATCTCCGACCCTAGCGTCGCCCAAAGTACCCTGGCATGGTGGCAAAAGGAAGTGGTTCAGGCGTTTGAGGGACAAGCAACCCATCCTGTGATGCATGCTCTGATGCCGCACGTGAAAGCTTATGGCATTGAATCGCATCATTTGTTGTCAGTGATTGAAGGTTGCCAAATGGACCTGACGCAAACACGCTATTTGGACTACGCAGGATTGCAGCGCTACTGTCACCTGGTAGCAGGCGTGGTGGGCGAAGTGGCCGCCAAAATTTTCGGCCAAACCGACCCTGCTACCACGCAATATGCACACACCTTGGGACTGGCTTTCCAATTGACCAACATCTTGCGTGATGTCGGCGAAGACGCATTGCGCGGTCGCATTTATTTGCCCATTGATGAACTCAAACAGTTTGACGTCAAGGCGCAGGACCTGATGCAACGTCAATACTCAGCGCGTTTCACAGACCTCATGAAATTTCAAGCAGCACGTGCCCATCGCTTGTACGACGAAGCCTTTGCGCTGCTGCCCAACGCGGACAAACGCGCGCAGAAACCTGGACTCATGATGGCCAGCATTTACCGCACCTTGTTGCGTGAGATCGAAGCCGACAACTTTCAAGTGTTGCACCAACGCGTTTCACTCACACCTTTGCGCAAGCTCTGGCTTGCCTGGAAAGTCCAAGCATTGGGTCGGCTTTGAAAACCACGCGCAAGATTGCGGTCATTGGCGGTGGCTGGGCAGGATTGTCTGCGGCCATCACGGCTACACAGCAAGGTCATCAGGTCAGCTTGCTAGAGGCCAGTCGTCATTGGGGCGGCCGCGCGCGCGCCTTGCCCTCTGTGCAAACAGATGCACTGACTTTGGACAATGGCCAACACATTCTGATTGGCGCCTATCAGCAAACATTGAAACTGATGCAAACGGTGGGCGTCGACATCGGGCAGGCCTTGTGGCGAATGCCACTCAAGTTGCAAGACTTGAACGGCAATGGCTTG
>RFVJ01000074.1 GCA_009928125.1 Betaproteobacteria bacterium | reverse complement strand
CCGTGGCAAGGACACCCTGCCCTTAGAAACTGTGATCGAAATGTTGACCCGGCGCAATGCCAACTACCTGGGCCTGAAAGACCGTGGTGTTTTGGCAGTGGGCATGCGTGCAGACATCAACGCGATTGATCCCCAAACCCTCAGTGTCGGTTTACCTGAATTGGTTCGCGACTTGCCTGCAGGCGGCAAACGCTTTTTACAGAAGGCGCGTGGCTATGTCGCCACGTGGGTGGCGGGAGAGCAAGTTCAAACGAATGGCAACGTCACGGCCGCGCGACCTGGGCACTTGGTGCGCATGGCATGAGTGCCATTGACAGACACCCTTACTCTTTGCGCCAAGCAGGCAAAACCCAGTTGTTCCAAATGGCCAGCATGCGAAACACAACGGTGATGACAGCGCAAACCGTCATGCAAAACCAAGGCTCGGCGTCTGTCGCAGCCAACACAATGTAAATGACACCACCGGCAACGGCGCACAAAGCGTAGGGGCGGTGATCTTTGAAAGACACTGGAATTTCATTGCACACAATGTCACGCAACACACCCCCAAAAATGCCTGTGATGGTGCCCATCAAAACTGCCACAGTTGGCGACATGCCCAGCGCCAAGGACTGGGCTACGCCCGATGCTGTGAACAAGCCCAAACCCAATGCATCTGGCCATTGAATGGTTTTCTCGGTCAACTCAAAGTGCCTTTGGCGCATGAAGGTGATGGACAAGATGCAAAGCAATAACACAGCCCACATCACAATTTCATTTTCCACCCAGCGCCGCCTCCATAATCCCCGACAATGCAAACGCCAAGGTGGCCAGCAACTCAATGCTGGGCAGCAAGGTGGAGCCCCATGTTTCAAAACTGTTCATGATCCCCTGACTTTAATGCGCCCTTGCTTCAATTTAAGACCAAACAACAAAACTTCTTTGGGTTCACCCTAATGCCTGAAAGAATAAAAGGGCGTAACTTGTACTGGTCAGCATATTTTTTGTTCCATCCACCAAGTTAGGAGTGAGTTATGTTTGCATTATCCCGTCGCCGTTTAGTGACCAGTGCATTAGTAGGCATGTTGGGTGTTTTGAGTGCTGTGCCATCTTTTGCACAAAACTACCCAGCTCGTCCCATTACCCTCATCGTGCCATGGGGTGCTGGCGGCGGTACCGATGCAACAGCTCGAATCATTGGCAGCTTGCTTGAAAAAGACTTGGGTCAACCCGTGACAGTCGTTAACCGCACAGGGGGCAGCGGCGTTGTGGGTCATGCGGCAATTGCTGCTGCCCAACCCGACGGCTACACCATCGGTTTGGCCACAGTTGAAATTGGCATGATGCATTGGCAAGGATTAACTGACCTTACCAGCGCTTCCTATACCCCCATTGGTCTGGTCAATGCAGACCCTGCAGGCGTTCAAGTTCGCGCCGATTCACCCTACAAAACAGTTAACGAGTTATTGGCCGCTATCAAAGCCAATCCAGGCAAGTTCAAAGGCTCGGGCACAGGTCAGGGAGGTATTTGGCACCTGGCCATTGCAGGCCTGTTGCGCGATCAAAAAATTGACCCTGCCGCATTGCCTTGGGTACCCAGCAATGGCGCTGCGCCTGGCCTTCAAGACATGGTAGCGGGCGGCATTGAAGTTGCGCCTGTGTCACTGCCAGAAGCTCGTTCACTGATTGATGCTGGCAAAGTAAGAAGTTTGGCCATCATGAACGACAAACCTTCTGCGCTTTACCCCAATGTACCTACCTTGAAGTCTGCTATTGGTAGTGACTGGACTATGGCAGCATGGCGCGGCATTGTGGCCCCCAAAGGTTTGCCAGCACCCGTTCGTGACAAGTTGGCTGAAGCTGTGCGCAAAGTGGCTGCCAGCAAAGAGTACAACGAATTCATGGCCAGTCGCGGCTTTGGCGTGATCTATGCTGGCCCAGATGATTTTGCCAAATTCATGGTGAAGTCAAATACCGAATTGGGCGCCACCATGAAAGCTGTCGGCTTGGTCAAATAAGACCATGAAAATTCACGACACTGTTTTTGGATTGATCTTTTTGGCATTGGGCACCTTGGTGCTCTTTGCCATTAGAGGATTCCCCAACATTCCAGGGCAGCCAGTAGGACCCGCTCTTTTCCCTGGCCTCATAGCGGTAGGTCTTTGCATCACTGGCCTCATGCTGGTGATTAAAGGCGTGCGCCAAAAGACTACTGCCCCATGGTTTGCCTGGGAGGATTGGGTCCGTTCACCGCGCCATGTCTTGGCCTTGTGCGTGCTGTTGGCATCGGTGGTTTTCTATATTGCGTTTGCAAATTCACTGGGTTTCTTACTCACCAGTTTGCTCATTCTGATTGCGCTTTTCAGAGTGCTTCATGTGGCATGGCGACGTACTTTGATTGTTGCGCTGGTGGCTACCTTGGTGGTGCATTTTGCTTTCTACAAATTACTCAGAGTTCCCCTGCCTTGGGGAGTTCTCACGCCTTGGGCTTGGTGATTTGGTTCACATTGCTTATTCAGTCAGTTGCATGAATTAGGAGCCTACCTATGTGGACAGCCATCGGTCAAGCATTCTCCATGGTCTTCGAGCCTTACACCCTCATGGTGATGGTGGCGGCCTCTTTGTACGGCTTGTTTGTGGGTGCTGTGCCGGGGCTTACCGCCACAATGGCCACGGCATTGCTGGTGCCAGTGACTTTTTTCATGCCGCCCATACCGGCCATTGCAGCCATGGTAACTGCAACAGCCATGGCCATTTTTTCTGGTGATATTCCGGGTTGCTTGTTGAGAATTCCTGGCACGCCCGCCTCCGCAGCATACACCGATGAAGCGTTTGCAATGACCAAGAAAGGCCAAGCCGAAATGGCGTTAGGAGCCGGCTTGGTCTTCTCAGCTGTGGGCGGCCTATTTGGAACCTTGGTCCTCATATTGGCTGCGCCTGCATTGGCCGACTTCGCTTTGAATTTCAGTTCGTTTGAATATTTTTGGCTGGTGTTGCTTGGCTTAACCTGCGCTGTCTTCATCACCTCTGATCAACCCCTGAAGGGCATTGTCACTTTGTTGCTCGGTTTGCTGGTAGCGTGTGTTGGCTTGGGCAATCCTGCTGGCTTTCCGCGCTTCACTTTTGGCAATGCGGAAATGACCGGTGGCATTGGCATGATTGCCATGATGATTGGCATGTTTGCTATTTCAGAAATCATTCGCTTTGTAGTGGACACCAGTCCACCCGCCGAATTGGTTGTTGAGAAAGTTGGCAGTGTTCTCTCGGGTCAATGGACTTTGGCCAAGAAATATCCCCAACAAATTTTGCGAGGAAGCGTATTGGGCACAGCGGTCGGCGCATTGCCCGGCGCAGGTGCCGACATTGCAGCTTGGATGTCCTATGCCATGAGCAAAAAGTTCTCCAAAGAACCCGAAAAGTTTGGTACAGGCCACGTTGAGGGCATTGTGGAATCTGGCTCTGCCAACAACAGTGCGTTAGCAGGTGCCTGGATTCCAGCCTTGGTATTTGGCATTCCTGGCGACTCCATCACGGCCATTGTGATCGGCGTTTTGTACATGAAGAACATGAACCCCGGGCCTGCGTTGTTCACGAACAACCCTCAAAACATCTATGCTGTGTTTTTGCTGTTCATCATTGCTAACATCATCATGATTCCTTTGGGCATTTTGTGCATCAAAGTGGCCAAGCGTATTTTATTGGTGCCTCGCGAAGTGCTGATGCCACTCATTTTGCTTTTTTGTGTGGTCGGCACCTTTGCCATCAACAACTCGATGTTTGAAGTGGGCATCATGCTGGTAGCAGGTATCTTGGCCTATATTTTGGAAGCCAACAAATTCCCTATCGCACCCGCAATTTTAGGGGTGGTGTTGGGCGGCATGTTGGAAGAAAACTTCATCACCTCGATGATCAAATCCAACGGAGATTTGGGTGCGTTTTTAGCACGCCCCATTGCATTGGGCTTGGCCTTGGTTTGCCTACTGGTTTGGACTTGGCCACTGGTGGCCAAGCTATTGTTCAAATCTGGAAAACCTCAAACTTCCTGAGGTACAGGCACGTTGAGTTTCTCTGCCCAAGGGACTAGGGCAGGCATGATGCTGGGGTAGAGGGGAAGTCCGTGCAATTTGCTGTCTGCTTGATGTTGTAGCCCACGCTCTCCAGGCAGACGAACCTTCTCACCCTGCTTGGCAGGTTTTGAGTTTTGACATCGCTCAACCAAGTGATCCACTTGCCGCTCAAAGGCATTCAATCCTGCAAAAGCTTGGGGGTCGATGATTTGCAAAAAGACAGTGGCCCCCCAGCCTTCCGCAGGATCGGCCCGGCCATGCCCAGCCAAGCCGCCCGTCATGGCTTCCACCATCAAGCTCAAACCATACCCTTTATGGCCAGAGTCCATACCCCCTAGAGGCAAGATGGTCCCTTTGGGTTCATCGAACAAAACCGCCGGATCGGCGCTGGCTTGGCCATGCCCATCCATTACCCATGCAGCCGGTAATAATTTTTTCTCATTGAACAAGCGATTGGTCATGCCGTTGGTGGTGGCCGATGTAGAGACATCCACCATGATGGGTTGCTTCGAGCTTGGTATGCCAAAAGACACGGGGTTGGGCGTGAAGACTGGATCGAGGCCGCCGAAAGGGGCAACACTGCGGGTGTTGGGGTCAGAGCAGTGCAATGCCATCAGCATGCCCTTCGCTGTTGCACGTTGATGGTAAGCCGCAAGACAAGCGATGTGATGGCTCCGCTTGATCACCACCGTGCAAGTGCCCTGCTGTTTAGCACGCGCAATTGCCAGATCCATCGCACGCAATACTAGCCATGGACCAGGCAAGCGCTTGCCATCCCAAGTGATAGCAGCTGGAAAATCTGTTACAACTTCGGGCAGACCAGCGCGCGTCATTTTTCCAGATGCCAGCTCTGCCAAATAAGGTGCCAATAAGGCCAAACCGTGGGTTGTGTGCCCTAACAAGTCTCCTTCAACCAAAGTGTCTGCGACAGCTTGTGATTTTTCACCATCCAAACCCGACGCCTCGAGCAACGATCTAGCGAACTGACTTAATTCATCGACTTTGAATTTCAATGATGTCTCCCAAATTTACCAATAAAAGCTTAACAAGGTGCTTGACCACAAATGGCATGTTAGCGTTTTCCGCCATCTGAGCAAGGCTGCTCCTGGCAAGACATAATCACAGTTGTACTGACTGAGTTCGCTCGGCCTTGGTTCAACAAAACTTGACAACACGATGCAAAAAAACTCATTTCGCATGGACGGGGTCGATACGCCCATCATCCCCACCATTGCGGCTTTGGTCAGGAACAACCCAAGCACCATTTCTTTAGGACAAGGCGTGGTCAATTACGGTCCACCTGCTGATGCCATTGCCGCCCTGCCCGGCATGATGGGCGATGGCAGTTTGCACAAGTACTTGGGTGTCAGTGGCCACCCAGGATTGGTTGAAGCCATTCAAGCCAAACTGGCGCAAGAAAATCAAGTGAATTTGGGCACTGATGCCTTGCTGATGGTCACCGCTGGCAGCAACATGGCTTTTTTGAATGCGGTCTTGGCGGTAGCCGACCCTGGTGATGAATTCATATTGCCAATGCCGTTTTATTTCAACCAAGAAATGGCCATTCGCATGTGCGGATGTGTGCCTGTGCCCGTTCCAGCCAACGACGACTGGAGCCTCAACGTTGAAGCCATGGCGGCCGCCATCACACCGCGAACGCGCGCCATCGTGACCGTGTCGCCCAACAACCCAACAGGCGCCGTTTACTCAGAAGCCTCATTGCGTACCATCAACGCCTTGTGCGCTCAGCATGGTCTCTATCACTTCAGTGATGAGGCTTATGAATACTTCACCTACGACGGCGTGAAGCACTTCTCACCCGCCAGCATTCCGGGCGCCATGAAGCACACCTTGTCTTTTTACTCCATGTCTAAAAACTACGGCATGGCCAGTTGGCGAGTGGGCTATGTGGTGTTTCCAGCGGCGTTGTTTGATGCCATGAACAAGGTGCAAGACACCAACCTCATTTGTGCGCCAATGCCCTCGCAATTGTTGGCTTTGCAAGCTTTGAAACACGGCAAAGCTTGGGTTGAGCCTCAAGTCGAAGCCTTGAGCCATGTTCGCCAAACAGTTCTCACGCAAGTGCATGAAGCCAACTACCAGCGATTGTCATACGGCGCCCTGGAAGCGGCCAGTGTGGCGGAAGGTGTTCAGCGGTATGTGGCGGCTGTACAAGATTGGTACGGTAAGCGCTAAGTCTCACGCCATGACAGCTTACTGAAGCCCACCCTTCAGTGCATCCGGCACTGGCAGAGGCATGACCTCAATGCCTTCTTCCAACAAATCTTTCGTTTCTTCAATCGAGGCTTGGCCCCGAATGTTGCGCTCTTCCGATTCGCCGTAGTGCATCTTGCGTGCTTCTTCAGCAAAATTGGGTCCCACATCCTCTGTGTTGGCAATGACGTGCTTGACCATCTTCACCCATGCTTCTTGCACCATCTCTGCAGCTTCCGGGTGAACCTGCGCCAAACCTGAAGCAACGGCTTCTGCAGTGGACACCGATGGCACACTGCTGGCAGGCGAGGTCGTGCCGGCAGAGGCAGAAGGTGCTGCCGGAGATGCAGGTTGGGTAGAACGTGGCTCTGCTGCACCCAAATTCAAACGCGGCGCAGATGGCAGCTTGCGCACTTCGGTGTTGGCACACAGTGGGCATGCCACCAGGCCCCTCTCCCGCTGCGATTGGTAATCATCCTCTGAGCCAAACCACCCCTCAAAGGTGTGCATGCTCGCGCACTGAAGGTTCAAGACTTTCATGCCGCATGCTCCCAATGGAGTTCATGTCGGCCCGACAGAAAATTTTGCAACCAAAACATGCCCGTCAATGTTTTTCCATCGGTGACTTCGCCTTTGAAGCAGGCTTCTTGCAATGCCTCTGGCGTCATGGTGATGACTTCCAAAAACTCACCTGGGTCGAGTTGACGCTCACCCAAGCGAAGGTCTTTGGCAAACCATATTTCGATGAACTCGGTGGAATAGGAAATGACGGGGTGCATCACACCGGCTTTGGCCCACTGTTTGGCGCTGTAACCGGTCTCCTCAAACAGTTCACGTTTGGCACATTGAAGGGTTGATTCACGGGGGTCTAATTTGCCCGCTGGAAACTCCAACATCACTTGCTGAACGGGGTATCTGAATTGTCGCTCCATCACCAACTGCAAGGGTTGTCCTGGCAGTTCCAGCAAAGGAACAACCATGACAGCACCGGGATGAACGACATACTCACGCGTGGCCTGTGTGCCATCTGGCAAGGCCACGGTATCGAGGAAGGCGTGGAGAAAAGAACCGCTGAAGAGCGCTTGACCCTTCAGCTTGGTTTCAATCAGATGTGCATCCGACTGATCGGCCATGCTCAATTGGCCAACATTTGCGACACTGAGCGCGCGCACAGTGACATCAGCGCACCTGGCACAATGCCCAAAACCAATACCAGCAAACCATTGATCGACAAGACCAAGCGCACGTCGGTGTCGGCCGTGACGGTGGTGGCAGTCACAGCTTCATCAAAGTACATCACCTTGACAACGCGCAAGTAGTAGAAGGCCCCGACAAGTGACATGGCCACAGCAAACACGGCCAAGGCAATGTCGGCCGTTTGGCCTGAGGCAACCAAAGCTTGCAACACTGACAGCTTGGCATAGAAGCCCACCATGGGGGGAATACCCGCCAAGGAGAACATGCAAATGGCCATCACGCCAGCGTACAAGGGGCTGCGGTTGTTGAGGCCTGCCAAGTCGGTGATCTCTTCGCTTTCAAAACCTTGACGCGCCAAGAGCAAAATGATGCCGAAGGTGGCCAAGGTGGTCAGCACATAGCCCACCACGTAGAACATGGCGGAGCTGTAGGCATTGGCACCCATTGCGGCATTGCCCCCGACCACACCCGCCATCAGACCGATGAGCACAAAGCCCATTTGCGCGATGGTGGAGTAAGCCAGCATGCGTTTGAGGTTGGTTTGTGCAATGGCAGCCAAGTTACCCACCAGCAAGGAAGCAATGGCCAGCAGCGCCAGCATTTGTTGCCAATCAATGGCCAAGGGCAGCAAGCCCTCCACCAACAAACGAATGGCAATGGCAAACGCGGCCAGCTTGGGCGCACCAGCGATCATCAGGGTTGCCGCTGTCGGCGCGCCTTGGTAAACGTCGGGGACCCACATGTGGAATGGCACCACACCCAGCTTGAAAGCCAAACCCGCCACCACAAAAACCAAACCAAACACCAAGACTTGGTGCTTCACTTGACCACTTGCAATGACTTTGAACACCGTGGCCAAGTCCAATGAACCCGTCGCACCGTACAACATGGACATGCCGTACAACAAGAAACCAGAGGCCATGGCCCCCAACACAAAGTACTTCATGGCGCCCAGCAACGCAAACACTGACAAGCTGAAAATCTCACCGCCGCGCAGCATGTCGCGCTCTGCAGCATACGGACGTGCATAGACCAAGGTGACCATGACAGCGATGGTGGCAAAACACTTGAGCCAATGACCCATGGGGTCGGAGACCACCAATCGACCAAATCCATAGAGGGTGTGGCCAGCATCGGCATACAAGGCGTGCAGCAATGCCACGCCACCCAAGGACACCAAGGTTAAAACGTATGTCACAGTGCGCTTTGGGCTGGTGACCAAGAGGTCCACCAAGGCAATCACGCAGGCCATGACCAGCAATGCGATTTCCGGGTACACCGTCGTCCAGCTGGTTGAGTCAATCATGTCAATTCTCTCTATCTTGAAGTTTCAGCGGCGCAATGGCAATCAAGGCAATTTAGAAGCAGCAACGTGCTGCAACAAATTGGCCACAGAAACTTCCATCACATCGGTGAAAGGCTTGGGATACACGCCCATGTAAAGCACGGCAATGGCCAGCAATGCCATGACAGTAAATTCACGGGCATTGATGTCAGTGAGTTCCTTCACATGATCGTTGGTGACAGGTCCCAGGTAGACGCGTTTGAACATCCACAAGGTGTAAGCCGCACCAAAAATCAAGGCCGAGGCAGCCAACAGGCCAACTGCAAAGTCAAACTTCACAGCCCCCAAAATCACCATCCACTCGCCTACGAAACCGGCTGTTCCTGGCAAACCGCAGTTGGCCATCGAGAACAACAAGGCAAAGGCAGCAAACTTGGGCATGGTGTTGACCACACCGCCATAACTTGCGATCTCACGCGAGTGCACGCGGTCGTACAGCACACCGATGGACAAGAACATGGCCGCCGATACAAAACCGTGGGCAATCATTTGCACCAAACCACCGGACACGCCCAAGGGATTGAAGATGAAGAAGCCCAAAGTGACAAAGCCCATGTGCGCCACCGATGAATAGGCCACCAGCTTCTTCATGTCTTGTTGCACCATGGCCACCAAACCCACATAGATCACTGCCACCAAGGACAAGACGATCATGAAAGTGGCCCATTCACGCGCTGCATCAGGGGCGATGGGCATCGAGAAACGCAAGAAGCCGTAGGCACCCAGTTTCAACATGATGGCCGCCAGCACCGCTGAGCCACCTGTCGGTGCTTCAACGTGCACGTCAGGCAACCAAGTGTGGACAGGCCACATGGGCACCTTGACTGCAAAGGCTGCAAAGAACGCAAAGAACAAGAAGTTTTGCGCCGTGGCCGACAAAGGCATTTTGTGCCAAGCAGCGATGTCAAAACTGCCACCTGACTGGGTGTACAAGTAAATCAAGGCGATCAATGTGAGGAGTGAACCCAACAAGGTGTACAGGAAGAACTTGAATGCCGCATAAATTTT
>RFVJ01000073.1 GCA_009928125.1 Betaproteobacteria bacterium | reverse complement strand
AGTTGGCTTTGTTGGCTTGCACCGCAGAGACGGCCGCTCTGAGTCCCAGCAAATAACTGTCCACACCAAAGCCTGCAATCTGACCTTTGGCAATTTCTGCAATCACAGAGTGATGGCGAAACGCTTCGCGTGCATGGATGTTGGACATGTGCACTTCAATGATGGGGCACTTCAAGATGGCCAGCGCGTCGCGAATGCCGTAACTGTAGTGCGTCCAGGCGCCTGCATTGATCATGACGGCGTCGACCTGATCGGCATGCGCTTGGTGAATTTTTTCAACCATGGCGCCTTCAAAATTGGTTTGAAAGCATTCCACATGGCCCCCCAAATCTTTGCCAAGTTGTTTCACTTGTGCATCAATTTCGGCCAAGGTGATGGTGCCGTATTGGGCAGGATCACGTTTGCCAAACATGTTCAAGTTGATGCCGTTCAAACACAAAATTTTCATGATCGTCCTCAAAGGTCGGGTTGGCAATGATCCCTTGTGAAACCATGGAATCTGTGCCGTGTGTACCGATTTTCCAATATTTGAGGCAATATCACGCTTTTATTTCAAAACTTTTTGCCATGGTTGCGACGCTGAAAATGGGGCTGGGTGCATTGGAGCAAGCCTTGGGTCAATTGAAGGGGGAGGTTTCTGCTGATTTGCACTTTCAGCCCTTTGAATTGAACCCGCACATGGGGCCAGGCGGCCAAGACTTGGGCGAACATTTGACCGAAAAATATGGTTCAACCCCAGAACAACAAGCCCAAATTCGCGCCACCATTGCGGCCCGCGGTGAAGAAGTGGGATTCAAGTTCAATCCGGGTGGGCGAGGTCGCGTTTACAACACCTTCAATGCGCACCGATTGTTGCATTGGGCGGGCGTCAAGGGGCCAGAGGGCAGTCAACATGCTCTGAAGCGTGCTCTGCTCGAGTCTTACCAAGGTCGCGCTGAAGCTGTTGAATCGGATGAGGTGTTGTTGGCAGTGGTTGCCTCAGTCGGTTTGGATGTGTCTGAAGCGAAAGGCATCTTGACCTCCGATGCCTATGCCCAAGAGGTGCGTGAAATTGAACAGTTCTATCAACAAGCAGGTATCCATTCGGTGCCGGCTGTCATCATCAATGACAAGCACCTGATCTCCGGTGGCCAGCCTGCCGCGGTGTTTGAACAAGCGCTTCGTCGCATTGCGGCGGGAGAAGTTTGACGCATGCCGGCCTTGACCATTTACTACGATGGAAGTTGCCCTTTGTGCAGACGCGAGATTGCTTTTTACAAAAGCAACCCTGACGCTGCCCAGTTGGTGTGGCATGACGTCAGTGTGAATTTTCAAGCCAATGACGATGCCAGCTTGGGTGATGGCTTGAATTGCCAACGTGCCATGGCGTTCTTTCATGTGCGTGATGCGGAGGGGAAGTTGTATGAGGGCGGTGCAGCCTTTGCGCGCCTTTGGTTGGAGCTTAGAGGCTGGCGATTGGCAGGTCGCGTGTTTTCAGTGCGGCCTTTCAGTTGGGCCATCAACCTGGGTTACAAAATGTTTTTACCCATTCGGCCCACGGTGCAGAAGTATTTGCTCAAATGGGACGCGCGGCATTCATGAGCCGCTACCAAGCTTTGGTGCTGGGTGCGAGTGGTGCCATTGGGCAGGCTTTTTTAGCACATTTTCAAAATGATGTGCAATGTGAATTGGCTGTTGGCTTGTCGCGACAAGGCGTTTTGCGTTTTGATTTGAGCGATGAAGACAGCATGGCGCAATGCGCTGCAGCCTTGCGAGACGCTGCAGGACCCTACGGCGCTTGTGAATTCAAATTCATTGTGGATGCAACGGGTGCATTGACCTTGGATGGGTTGGGCCCCGAAAAGCGCTTGCAAGCTATCAATGCCAAGCAACTGTTGCGCCAATTCGAAGTGAATGCCGTTGGCCCTGCATTGCTCATCAAGCATTTCTCCCCTTTGCTGGTGTCTCATGAAGCAGCTTGTTATGCCACCTTGTCTGCGCGAGTTGGCAGCATTGAGGACAACCACAAGGGCGGATGGTATGGCTATCGCGCAGCCAAAGCTGCTCGCAACATGCTGTTGCAAACAGCGGCTATTGAGGTCTTTCGACAAAAACCTTTGACCGTATTTGCGGCTTTGCAACCGGGGACTGTTCAGTCCAGTTTGTCGGCCAAGTTTGTGGCAGCAGAAGATGCCATGACACCTGAAGATTCGGTGTCGCAAATGATGCATGCATTGCAAAGTCTCAAGCCAACCGGTCGCGCACAATTTGTGGATTACGCAGGGTGCACCATTCCATGGTGATGGTCATTTTTTTCTAAGGGGGTAGACATGAACGAAGATCCAAGGTGCTGTGGCACGGGAACCTGCATCATCGATCCTGAGGGCCGATGCTGGTGCGGTCAGCAATGGGACGGTGAAAAGATGGCGATGCCCAAACTGGACACTTCAACGAATGAACGCCCAACAGGCAACGCTGTGGCTGAAGGCAAGACCGAGAAATGAGAAACCGCCACTTGACCTTGCTCTTGAAATGGGTGTGCGCGGTGTTGCTAGGGATGGGTCTGACGCAGGTCCATGCCTTTGCAAGCGAACTGTCCGAGTTACTCAAAAAGTCGGACCATGTGTTGCTGATGCGGCATGCCTTGGCGCCGGGTGTAGGTGATCCTGCGGGTTACACACTGCAAGATTGCAAGACCCAACGCAATTTGGATGGCAAGGGTCGTGAACAAGCGCAGCGCATCGGAC
This sequence comes from Betaproteobacteria bacterium, assembly GCA_009928125.1. Classification (GTDB taxonomy): domain Bacteria; phylum Pseudomonadota; class Gammaproteobacteria; order Burkholderiales; family Burkholderiaceae_C; genus Limnohabitans_A. The sequence continues at coordinate 7,118 of RFVJ01000073.1, read as the reverse complement.
AATGGCTGAAAGCGCAAGGTGTGAAGGATGCAATGGTGTTCACCAGCGCTTGGTGTCGTTGCAAAGAAACGGCAGAGAAGCTTGGCTTTGACGCCCCGGTGCACGAGCCGTCACTGAATTCGTTTTTTGACGACATGCGTCAGGGGCCTCCAAGCAATGTGCGTTTACAAGCCTTCATTGCCAGGCAGCTGAAATTGAAAACTGACAAAGCTTTGATCTTGGTGACGCACCATGTGAACATTGCGGAATTCATGGGTGAAAACGTGGGCTCTGGTGACATGGTGCTGGCCAAAGTCAGTCCTCAAGGCAAACTCTTGTCCTACAAAATTTACCCAAGTCCTTGAGCGCCTTGACCCATGGGTGTCATCAGCGTTAAGCAGTCATCGGCACCACAGCGCTCGGTAACTGCCGTCGGGGTCATAGTCTCTGGCTTGCTTGTCTGGGTTGAACCTTCTGCCTCCGCGCGGGTCTGTGCCGCAGCCACTCAGGTACAGCCAATTGCCTTGGTTGCTGTAAACATCAAAGTCAATCAAGTGCGTTTCAAACCAAGCAGCGCCGGCTCGCCAATCGCAGCCTAAATCGTTGATCAAATAACTGGCCAAGTTTTGGCGCATGCGGTTGGACAGGTAGGACGTTGCGGTGAGTTCCCGCATGCCGGCGTCGATGAAGGGGTGTCCAGTTTTTGCAGAGCACCAAGCCTCGAAGTTTTTGGCAGAGTGAGTTGTGTGCAAGTGTGTTGTTGCAGACAAGCCTTGTCGTCTGTAGAGCTTGTGTCCATGCTTCAAATGCAGCCAACGAAAGTGATCACGCCAAAGCAATTCAAAACCGGCAATTTGTTGCTGCAGTAATGGGCCAGGTGCGCCAGGGCCGATGTTTCGCCGCCCTTGAAGCCAGCGAGTCCCCATGGAAATGCAGAGCGCGGGTCGATGCTGATGGCTTGCGTAGGAGAGGAGCCTGTAGCTTGTATTGGCGTGATCAGCGGGGTCTTCAACCCGGACACATCGGGCAGGGCTGGCATCGCTGAGATAACAGGCAATGGGTTCTTTACGTGCATTGTTGGACGCTCAACCAGTTGCCTGAAGGTGGTGAATTGATCGGGTACGTTGCGCACATCAAATGGCAAATCGGCAAGACGCATCAATGTGGATTGCCAAACGGTTTGAACTTTCAGTTGGGCATCCTTCAATTGTTGGATGTGCGCCTGTTCATAGGGTGCTGCAATGTCTTCACAGACGATCCATGGCGCTTGAAAGTGGTGGCTTAATGCCTCTAAGATTTCAACGGGCTTGCCTTTGAGTTGAAGCAGTTGACTGTTCAAAGCGATCAACTGCTGATCCAAGTCTTGCACGGCCATCTGTGTCCATGCTTTTCTGGATGTCGATGTTCTGGCAAAGCCCCATGGTGTCTGAGCATCGAGTGCTTCGTCGTGAATGTAGACTGGCAACAGCCAAGTTTGCAATTTGGCAGCGAGTTCGATAGCACTGTGCAATGCAGGCTGATCGTGCAAGCGCAAATCGTTTCGAAACCAATAGATGACGCCAACGTTGGAAGAATGAGGTGACATGAGGTGGCGTTCTTTAACTTAAAAATCAAAGCCCAATTGCGCGCTGTTGGTTTGGGATTTGGCGCTGCTACGGCGAGTTGAAAAGGTTTTGCGCGACGCGTGTTTGTCGATCACTGCTTTTTGACCAGCCCGAACTTTGTCATTCTTGCGAAGCGCGTGCAATCTTTCTTTGGCAGTCCGCGTTGCCAAACTGAGGTCCACCAAGGGTGTATGGATTTGAAATGCGGGAGAGGCTTCAGTGCCCGTTGATGAACGGACGTTGTCTGGCATTTTCCAAGGCTCAAAGAGCCAGCTGTCAGGGACATGGCGCATGGCGGGCAACCATCGCCGGACAAACAGTCCTTGCGGGTCGTGATCTTGTGCTTGCTTGATGGGGTTGTAGACCCGCGTGGTGTTGATGCCCGTTGTGCCCGATTGCATTTGCAATTGACTCCAGTGAATGCCAGGCTCGTAATCTAAAAATTGAGTGGCCAACCACTCTCCGACCGGCTGCCAGTGGAGCCAGAGGGGGTAGGCCGCTACAGATACCAGCATGGCGCGCATTCGAAAATTGAGCCAACCTGTCTCGCGCAGCATGACGACCGAAGCATCCACCATGGGCCACCCCGTTTGGGCATTTTTGAGTGCTTCAAAGTACGCCTGATTGAACGATTCTTCACGCAAGCCGTCATACCCGCGGTGCATGTTGAGCCATTCAATCTCAGGCTCGCTTTCAAGCTTTTGAATGAAATGGCAATGCCAGTAAAGTCGACTCATGAAGGCCTGCAGACCCGCTCGGTGCCTTGAAGCTTGCGGCGGCAGTTCGTCGATGCAGGCGCGCGTCATTTGAACCACTTCACGCATGCTGATGCATCCATAAGCCAGATATGCCGAAAGTCGTGAACAGGCATCCGGTGCTGACAAGGGCGAAGAAATACCACCTCGGTAGCCCAAGCTTCGGGCGTTGAGAAAGCTTCTCAGAACGGCCAGTGCCATGGGGCGTCCCCCGCGTTGCCGTTGCGGTGGATTGTGTTTTAAGTGTGAAGGTGCTTGCATGGAAAAAGGCAAGCTGTTGGGGTGTCTTGCAAAGCGAATTTCAATGGTTTGCGCCTTTGGCGCTTGCATGTGTTGTTCCCACGCTGCTTGCCATTGGTTTCGATTTTTCAAGCGTCTCACCACGCCAAACTGAGGGTACTCGTGCCACTGAATGCGATGTGTTTGACACCATGTTTGCACTTGAAGGTCTCTGGCGTAAGTCCAGGCATTGCCGGTTTCTTCGTGGGAGTGAATTTCTGTGAAAGGACTCTCTTGCAACAGGCGTTCAAAAACATCAATGGCCTCGCCTGTATGAATTTCAATGCAACCACCCAAAGCCTGCAAATGCGAATTCAAGGCCTGCAAAGATTCTCGGATGAATTCAAAGTGCTGAAGTGCCGTGTCCTTGAGTTGCCAATAGCCGGGTTCCACAATGTAAATGCATCGCAAAGGGCCACGCGCGGCAGCATGTGCCAGTGCCGCGTGATCGTGCCAACGCAAGTCACGTTTGAACCAAACGATTTGGCAGGTCATGGGGTCAAATGTGCAGTGACTGGAGGTCAATGCCTTCGTGCTGAGCCACCATTTCCAGGGCATCTTCAAACATGGCACGAGCGGTGCCCGACATGGCGCTCAGATGGGCATGAATGCGTGCGTCTTCGCTGGATTTGTTCAGGCAATCTAAGCTGTATTGTTCAAACCTGGCCAGTTGCATGATCAGTTCAGCCACGTGTTTGGGGCACTCGCACAAGACTTGCGTTGAAATGCCAGTGACACGCATCAAGGCCATGTCATCGTATTTGCGAGCTGGAATCGCCGCATGTTCAGCACCCCGCTGGATGGGGGTTGGCAAGTCCACCCTGAGCGTGGCCAATATCAATTCACTGAGCTCTGTCTCTGGTAGCGGTTCTCTGCGAACAATCATGCCCCATTGCTTCAAGCTTTCAATCACGGGTGCTTGTCCAAAACTGTAAAGCACGATGACGTGCGAGGCTTGGCTTTGATCGACCATGCGACGGATGTCCACTTGAACGCCGGCGTGGAGTGAGTGGCATTGAATCAGCAGCAATTCAGGTTGTTCTCGAAGCTGAGCTTGCAACATCTCTTCAGATGTCCCAAAAATGTCGGTGATGCGAAGCTGTGTAGGTGCCATCTGCGCTGCGAATTTTTTGGATTCCACCTGACTGGCCAAGGGCAGCCCTACGATGGCAACTGTGGCGAAAGGTGTTGACCTGCTGGCCCCGCTGGCCTTTGTTCCCAGACTTTGATGTTGTTGGAGCAGTTGGTTGAGTTCCTGCAAACTGCTCTGAGCAATTTGACTTACGCTGTGCCCTTGCTCTGTGAGTCTCTTCATGAGCGTGGCTTTGAGAACGTCGTCGTCTGAATACAAGCGATGTCGACTGGCTGTTTTCAAGGGTGAGAAGCATTGGTAACGCGCTTCCCAAATGCGCAGGGTGGGCGTAGGAACCCCGCTTAGACTTGAAACAGCGCCAATTTTGTGGAGATTCATAGGAACTGAGGGTTCAGAAGATGTCTTCTGAAGAAGTATTGAGTAGATAATATTGAATATTTTAAGCATATTTGTGAGATATTGAATAGATATGCTAAATTTAATCTATTCACTAACTCCACAAGGTGTCCTATGCTCAGTCAGCGCGCTCATCAAGGCATTTTGGCCATGGCCCATGTCGCTCAAACACCGGCGCACAGGTCGGTCACAGTGGCCAGCATTGCCCAATTTTTAGAGCTTTCTGTGTCTTACACAGAAAGCCTGGTCAAGGTTTTGAAGCAAAACGATTTGTTGCAAGCTTCAAGGGGACCTGGCGGCGGTTACCAGTTGAAAAGAGATTTGCAAACCTTGACGGCTTGGGACGTTGTGAAATGCTTTGAAATCATTGAACAGTCTGATCCCGAAAAAAGACCCAGTTCAGAGACCCTGGCGGTTGATCTGTTGTACGAAGAATATTTGAGAATTGAAAAAGACTTTTTGAAAAACTTTTCATTGAGTTCACTGGTCAAGGCAGTGCCTGTCAATGCGCAGATTCAAAAAGTGAACAATTTGCCGTTCAACTTCAAGCCTTTACCCAAAGGCTTGATGCCTGTTGCGCCCAACTCGGTGTTCGACCTGTCGAAATTCATGCAACTGACGCACGCTTGAGTTTCTCAACGTTTCAATGCGTGTTCAATTTTGCGGCGTGAAACGGTGCTCTTGGGAATTTTGAAGGCGGGGGTTTGACCGCCAGCATGTTCAATCAGTGCATTTTGAAACCACGTACGCACATCCTCTTCCAAGCCAATGCCGTGCATGAAGTTGTAGATGGCTTTCTTCAAACCGAGTCCCAGCAGATCATGATCAACACCCGTGCGATCAATGAAGCCAATGTCGTTCTTGCCAAACGAAACGGGTGGCAAGGGAATTAATTCGATGCCGTAATCCTCAGGATTCAAACCGACGGGGGAGTGAACCGTACAGGCAAAGCGATGGAAGAAGCCACTTTGGATGCAGCCATTCTCAAAGAGTTGTCGCACGTACTCCAATGCATCCACCGTGTCTTGGACCGTTTGGGTTGGAAAGCCATACATGAGGTAGGCGTGGACCAAGATACCTGCTTCTGAGAAGCCTTTGGTCACCTGCGCTACTTGCTCCACAGACACACCTTTTTTCATCAATTTCAGCAAGCGGTCAGAGGCTACTTCTAGGCCTCCTGACATGGCAATACAACCGCTCTCGGCCAACAATTCAGCCAATTCGGGTGTGAAGGTTTTTTCAAACCGGATGTTGCCCCACCACGAAATGTGCACCTTCCTGCGAATCAATTCTTCGGCCAACGCTTTGAGGGCTTTGGGAGGTGCAGCTTCATCGACAAAGTGAAAACCTGTTTGGCCGGTTTCTTTCACAATGGTTTCAATGCGATCCACCAACAATTCGGCAGAGGCAGTTTCGTAGCGCGAGATGTAGTCGAGGCTGACATCACAGAAGCTGCATTTTTTCCAATAGCAACCATGTGCCACAGTGAGTTTGTTCCAACGGCCATCGCTCCACAATCGGTGCATGGGGTTGAGCATGTCGAGCAAAGACAAGTAGTCGTTCAAAGGCAGCCCATCCCACGTGGCGGTACCCACTTCTTCAAAGGGCACATCGGGCTCTGACCAGTTCATCAATTGAACGGTGCCGGTGTCTGGTTTGCGAACAAAGGTTCTGACCAAACGTCCTGCAGCACGTTGACCTTGCAAATGCTCAAGCAAGGCCAACAAAGGACGTTCGCCAGAATCCAAGGTGACAAAATCGACGTAGTCAAACACGCGAGGCTCAGTGAGTTCACGCAGCTCGGTGTTCACAAAACCACCGCCCAGTGCAATGTGAATGTGGGGGTGATGCCGCTTGATGCACTGCGCAATTCGGAAAGCAGCATAGACCGCGCCAGGAAAGGGTACGGACAGCAAGACCAAAGACGGTTGATGCTGTTCAATGGCCTTCAGGGTGAGTGCCTGCAGTGTCTCGTCCATCAAAGTCAAAGGCGCCGCCAGTGCATTGGCCAATGGCTCAAACGTGGCCTGGCTGCCTGCCAAGGATTCACCATAGCGCACAAATTCAAAACGGCTGTCGACGGCATCGCGCAGCACATCGGCCAAGTCGTTCAAATACAAGGTGGCCAAATGGCGTGCACGGTCTTGTTGACCCAGCGCGCCAAAGGCCCAGGCTAAGGGGTCTGCAGATTCGCCATCGTCGTAGGCATCCAGTGCCGTGAAACGAGGGCCTTCAGGTAAGAAGCCTCTGCCGGCAATGCGGTGGCTGAGGGTGCTGTCCTTGCCCTGCAAGAAAGCAATGGTGGGCGCGATGGTGTTTTCGTAGCGCTCAAAGAAATCCAAGAAAAAATGAACACTGGCACTGCGCTTGCCTTCTGGTAAAGCCAAGGCCTTGTCTTTAATTTGTGTCATGCCTTGCGGTGTGAACAAACACAAGACCAACTTGAGTGCCAAATCTTCTTGCGTGGCTGTCACTCCGCGAGATCGCAAAAAGCCCGTCAGGTAGGCAGTCGACGGGTAGGGCGTGTTGAGTTGCGTCATCGGCGGGATGACGCTTAAGACGCTAAACGGTTTTGTCGTGGGTGAGGGATTCATGCACCCGATTCATGCACCCGTGACTTTACAGCCACTTTTGCATGAATTGCGCTTGTCCGGCAGCTGGATCGAGTTCGTATTGTTCAAAGCCAAAGCGTTTGTAGCTGGACATGGCAGGTGCATTGCCGCTCAGCACCTCCAATGTGAGCTTGCAGCAGCCTCGCGATCGGGCATGCGATTCTGCAGCTTGCAGAAGAGCCTGACCCACCCCTTGACCGCGGTGGCTACCCAAAACGGCAATGTCGTGCACATTCAGCAAAGGCTTGGCCTTGAAGGTGGAATAGCCTTCAAAGCAATTGATCAGGCCAATGGGTTGATCGTCTAACCAAGCGATGAAGCTCACAGCACCTGGAATCCGCGCCATGTCGGCGCACAAACGCGCAGTGGCCTCTGACTGGAGTGCCTCGCCGCCGCCCAT